>NZ_CEZFMW010000182.1:0-4070 GCF_982993085.1 Thalassobacter sp.
GCGTTTAACGCTGACTTCGACGGTGACCAAATGGCTGTTCACGTGCCGCTCTCGCTGGAAGCCCAGCTGGAAGCACGCGTTCTGATGATGTCCACCAACAACGTTCTGTCGCCTGCAAACGGTGCGCCGATCATTGTTCCCTCGCAGGATATGATCCTCGGGCTCTATTACATCACGATGGAGCGCGAAGGTATGAAGGGCGAAGGCATGGTCTTCTCCTCTGTGGACGAAGTGCAGCACGCTCTGGACGCTGGCGAAGTGCACCTGCACGCCAAAATCCAAGCGCGTATTCCGCAGATCGACGATGATGGCCAAGAGGTCATGAAGCGCTTTGAGACCACACCCGGTCGGATGCGTCTGGGTGCATTGCTGCCCTTGAACGCGAAGGCGCCGTTTGAGCTGGTTAACCAGCTTTTGCGTAAGAAAGACGTGCAGCGGGTCATTGACACCGTTTACCGTTATTCGGGCCAAAAAGAGTCGGTTATCTTCTGTGACCAGATCATGGGCATGGGTTTCCGCGAAGCGTTTAAGGCGGGCATCTCGTTCGGCAAAGACGACATGGTCATTCCTGAAACCAAGTGGCCAATCGTGGACGAGACCCGCGACCAGGTAAAAGACTTTGAACAACAGTACATGGACGGCCTGATCACTCAGGGCGAGAAGTACAACAAAGTTGTGGACGCTTGGTCGAAGTGTAACGACAAAGTCACCGAAGCGATGATGACCACCATTTCGGAATCCGGTCGCGACGCCAATGGCGCCGAGAACGAGCCGAACTCGGTCTACATGATGGCCCACTCCGGTGCGCGTGGCTCGGTCACACAGATGAAACAGCTGGGCGGGATGCGCGGTCTGATGGCAAAGCCGAACGGCGACATCATCGAGACTCCGATTATCTCGAACTTTAAAGAAGGTCTGACCGTGTTGGAGTACTTCAACTCCACCCACGGTGCGCGGAAAGGTCTGTCGGATACGGCGCTTAAAACAGCGAACTCTGGTTACCTGACACGCCGTTTGGTTGACGTGGCGCAGGATTGCATCGTGCGTTTGCCCGACTGTGGCACCGAAAAAGCGATCACCGCTTCTGCGGCTGTGAACGACGGTGAAGTCGTGGCTTCAATCGGTGAGCGTGTTCTTGGCCGGACCTCGGCTGATGACGTGTTTGTGCCCGGCACGGACGAGATCATCGTTTCCGCCGGTGAGCTGATCGACGAACGCAAAGCCGACGCCATTGAGGCGGCCGGTGTTGCCTCGATGCGTATGCGGTCGCCACTGACCTGTGAAGCCGAAGAAGGCGTGTGCGCTGCGTGCTACGGTCGTGACCTTGCACGGGGTACGCAGGTGAACCTTGGTGAAGCTGTCGGCATCATCGCCGCGCAGTCCATCGGTGAGCCTGGTACCCAGCTGACGATGCGGACGTTCCACATCGGCGGCGTTGCTCAAGGTGGTCAGCAGTCCTTCCAAGAAGCCAGCCATGACGGTGTTGCAGAATTCCGCAACGCCCTCGTTCTGGAAAACTCGGCAGGTGAAATCGTCGTGATGGGGCGTAACATGACCCTTGCTATCATGGACGAGCGAGGCGAAGAGCGGGCCAGCCACAAGCTGGGCTACGGCACCAAACTGCACGTCAAAGAAGGTGCGAAAATCGCCCGTGGCGACAAGCTGTTTGAATGGGATCCCTACACCCTACCGATCATTGCTGAAAAAGCTGGTACTATGAAGTTTGTCGATCTTTACGCGGGCATTTCTGTCCGGGATGAGACCGATGACGCGACCGGCATGACCCAGAAGATCGTGACTGACTGGCGCTCTGCTCCCAAAGGAAACGAGTTGAAGCCTGAGGTTATTGTCGTGGGTGAAGACGGTGAGCCAATGCGCAACGACGCAGGCAACCCTGTCAGTTATGCAATGTCAGTGGATGCGATTTTGTCGGTCGAAGATGGCCAGAAAATCGACGCCGGTGATGTCGTGGCACGTATCCCGCGTGAGGGGGCCAAGACCAAGGACATTACGGGTGGTCTGCCACGCGTTGCGGAATTGTTCGAAGCCCGCCGTCCAAAGGATCACGCCATCATCGCCGAAGCCGATGGTTACGTGAAATACGGTCGCGACTACAAAAACAAGCGTCGCATCGCGATTGTGCCTGCCGATGAGAACATGGACACCATCGAATACATGGTGCCCAAAGGTAAGCACATCCCCGTTGCAGAGGGCGATTTCATCCAGAAGGGTGATTACATCATGGACGGCAACCCAGCCCCCCATGACATCCTCCGTATCCTTGGGATTGAGGCGCTGGCTGAGTATCTGATCGACGAAGTGCAGGACGTTTACCGTCTGCAAGGCGTTAAGATCAACGACAAGCACATCGAAGTGATCGTGCGTCAGATGCTCCAGAAGTGGGAAATCCTCGAAAGCGGCGACACCACGCTTCTTAAGGGTGAGCACGTCGACAAGGCCGAGTTCCTTGAAGCCAACGCGAAGTCCGAAGCCCGCGGTGGTCGTCCCGCCAAGGGTGAGCCGATCCTTCTGGGGATCACCAAGGCGTCGCTGCAGACACGCTCGTTCATCTCTGCCGCCTCCTTCCAGGAGACAACGCGGGTCCTCACCGAGGCCTCCGTGCAGGGCAAGAAAGACAAGCTCGTCGGTCTTAAGGAAAACGTCATCGTGGGCCGTCTGATCCCAGCTGGTACTGGTGGCGCGACCCAAGAGATGCGCCGCATTGCGCAAAAGCGCGATAGCGTTGTCATCGAAGAGGCCCGCGCAGAGGCAGAAGCTGCCGCAGCACTGGCCGCGCCAGTGACTTCGGAGGCGGATGCAGTCTTTGGGGATATGCCCTCGGCTGACTAATCTGTCCGATACGATCAACAAAAAGGCCTCCACGTTTCGTGGGGGCCTTTTTTGTTACGTGGCAAAGGGAACCATAGGTTCTTTTGCCTGTTGTCGTGGTGGGCTACAGATTGAGTAACGCTGCTAAGTTGGGGTTCCCAAATGTTGATCTGTTCGCCGCCTAATTGTAACGTCCGTGGGCGGGGCACGCGCCAGCGCGGGGCTACGCCCAGAGCCACGCTCCGATGATGACCGACAACCTTCGGGGGGCGGCGTTGATGGCGGCTTCAATGGCTGCATTCACGTTCAATGACGCGCTCATCAAGCTGGTGGCCGAGACAATTCCGCTGTTTCAGATGGTATTCCTGCGTGGGGTCTCTGCCACGATCCTCGTGGCTCTGTTAGCGTGGCATATGGGGGCTTTTGCGCGGCCCATACCACGCGCGGATCGCGGCCTAGTTGCCCTGCGCATTCTGGCCGAGGTCTGCATTTTCATTCCCTTCATTATCGCGCTGACCCATATGCCTTTGGCGAATGTGACAGCCATTCTTCAGGCCGTGCCGCTGACCATCACACTGGCTGGCGCATTGTTTCTGGGAGAGACTGTCGGATGGCGCCGCTGGATCGCGATCTTGGTCGGCTTTGCGGGGGTGTTGCTGATCGTCAGGCCGGGGGACGAAGGCTTTAACATCTACGCGCTACTGGCATTGGCGGCTGTTGCGGGCATCACGCTCCGCGATGTGGTCACGCGTAAGTTGTCGGCGAATGTGCCCTCTTTGCAGGTCGCGGTTTGGACGGCTTTGGCGATTTGCTGCCTCGGGCTTGTAGGTTCGCTGTTCCGTCCTTGGGCGCCGGTAAGTCTGTTTGAGGGCGTACAGATTGTCGGAGCATCGGTGTTCATTCTCGGTGGGTATCTCTTTTCGATCATGGTGATGCGCGTAGGTGAAATTGGGTTCATCGCCCCGTTCCGCTACACCGCATTGGTCTGGGGGTTGTTGCTGGGGTGGCTTGTATTTGGGGACTGGCCCGATGGACTGACCTTGTTGGGCAGTGGGATCATTGTGGCCACAGGCATTTACACCCTGTGGCGGGAACGCACGCAGGCGGCTGGTTAGTCCAGGTATGTCCATGGGTGACAAGCGGGTGGAGAGCAGGGCAGACGGCGGCCAAACCATCCAATTCAGTCCATTTAGAATCGGCTATGACTGTCGAGTGTGCTTTCCTAGTCTGCCCCCTGCAAT
>NZ_CEZFMW010000183.1:0-3986 GCF_982993085.1 Thalassobacter sp.
ATCACTGCCCACGATCAGATGAAATCTGTGCCCACCATCCCGCGAAACACGCAGCTTACAGACCGCGTGCCGCTGTAGCGCGCTCCCAAAAGCGCACTGTGGCGGAGTTTCAGCTCATCTAGGGTCATTGGTCATTCCATGTATTTTGGCGTACTGATCTTCCAGCCGCGCCGCCGGGGCGTTGCGACCCAGCCGGCCTGTGGTTCGGTCGGTTTCTCGGGGGCGTCTGTTTGCGAGGTGACGACTGTTTCTACGCCGGCCTGCTTCTCCAATTGGCGCCACATCCGCTCATCAAAGCGGTCGGCGCCGAGGATCCAAGCGGCGGCCCGGGCATAGACCCGTGTGTCCAGCGCCTCGTTGCGCTCGCGCATCTTTTGCCATTCCTGGCGGGCATAGCCGCGACGGTCGCGGATCGTGACCAGTTGCTCAGCCACCAGCTGCTTCAGCCATTCGCTGTCTGTCCAATCGGGCAGGTGGATCATGCCCGCCGGGTTCGGTGCGCCCAGCGCGCGATGCTCATCCGATGGCCGCTCAATCCGCAGATAGCGATAGGTCTCGGCCTTGAAGGTGGCGGTGGCCACAGTCCAGAGCCGTGCACCTCGTTTCAGCTTGCGTCCATTCACCGTCGCGTCGACGAAGGTCGGCCCCGACACCGGTGTCGCCCGGTTGAAACCTTCGAGGCCTTTGACTGGTGTGACCTGCGATATCCCCTGCGCCCGCGCCCAGGCGTAGACGGCTGAGGTCTCATAGCCGGTGTCGATGGCCAGTTTGGCCAACGGCATCACGGCGCCGTTCTCATGGACCCAGGTTTGACCGAGCAGCGCTGTTAGCGCCTGCCAGCATGCGGGATCACCAGGGCCGCCCGGAATAACGATGTGATCGACGAGCCAGCTTTCCAGACCTCGGCCCCAAGCCCAGACATCGACCTCGATGCGGTCCTTCTGCACATCGGCCCCCGCGGTCAGGAACAGACCACCCATCGGGATCTGTGCCGCATAAGCCTCACGCCGATCCGCCAGCCGCTGCCATTCCGGCGCGTCCCCGCTTTCGACCCAGGTCTCGCCCAGGAGGGTGTTGCGCGCTGCGCGCATCATTTCATCTGACCCCTGGGCCGCCAGCCAGTCCCGCGCGATCTGCTCCCAGCTTTTCCAGCCGATCGGCGAATAAAGCGCCGAGAGGTGGAACCCGATCGCATTGGGATCAGCACTGGTCGCTGTCGCCCGCCATTCACCACGCGCCAGCATGTCCGTCTTGTGGTGCTCGGCGATCGGGCGCTCGCAATCCTTGCAAGCATAGGCGGCGGTTTCCGGCCGTCCCTTGTCCCAGCGCAACCGCTCGAACTGCAGCCATTGCATCTGGCCGCAATGTGGGCAGGGCACGAAGTAGCGCCGTTGGTCACTGGCCTCGAATTCGCGTTCGATGCGCGACAGGCCTCGGATCGTGGGCGTCGAGACCATGAACACCTTGCGCCGATGCGCGAAGGTCGTGGTGCGCGCCTCGGCCAACGTGACCGGATCGCCTTCTTCGTCGGCCGATGCCGGATAGGCATCGACCTCGTCTAGAAAAACATAGCGCGCGGGCATCGAGCGTAGGCCTGTGGCCGAGTTTGCCCCCGTTAGCACCAAAATGCCGCCTGGGAATTCCTTTGAAAGCATCGAGTTGCCGGCATCACGCGATCGCGCCGGCTGGACGCGTTCTTTCAGCGCCGGGCTGTCCTCGATCAGCGGATCGATCCGGCCCCGCGATGTTCGCTTGGCCATCTCCACAGTAGGCAGCACCGCCAGCATCGGGCCCGGCGCGTGATGGATCACGAAACCGATCCAGTTGTTCCCTGCCTCGGTAGCCCCGACTTGGGCGGCCTTCATGAAGCTGATCCGCTGTGCTGGGTGGTTTGGCGACAGCGCATCCATAATGGCGCGCAGATATGGCGTTCGGGCCGTTCGATATTGCCCCGGTTCAGCCGAGGCCCGCGAGGATAGTTTCCTGTGCTTATCCGCCCATTCGGATACGGTCAGGTCAGGGTCGGGCCGCATCCCACGGCGCCATGCGCGCAGGATATCCTCTGCGCCGTCAAAGGCGAGATCGAGGCCCTCGGTCAGATCAGATGTGTTCTCCTCCTCATTCAAGCGAGACCCTGAGGTCGGCCAGGGCGTCGAGCTGCTCTCGGACATGGGTTTCTAGCACCCTTTGCAGGATCGCGGTCTCGATCGTTATGGCCTTGCCGGATGCTGTCTCCATCTCTGCGGACAATTGCGCGGCCATGAGGGCCGCGACACGCGTGGGCCAGGTGACCCAAAGATCCCGCTCCTGCCGGGCCAGACGAAACACCAACGTCTCGGCCCGCGCCCGATCCACCAGCACGCCCTTCTTCTTTTGGATCGCCAGCTGACGCTCTTGGGCTTGGTAGACCGTGAGCGCCGTGCGCGCCTTTATGTAGGATGTGCTGTCACCGGGGCTTGATACTGCAGGCCCGTCATTCGCCGCACCAAGCCCGCCTCGGGCCCGCATCTGCTGGTCGGGGTCGGTCGCTGAGCCGCGCCGTGCATCCGAGGCCACCGCGTTGATGGACCCGTCTGCAAAAAGCACTAGGCGACCGGTCTTGCGGGCTTTTTGCACGGCGCCGCGTGAGATCCCGGCGTGTTCGGCGTAGGCGCGTTCAGATAGTCCTTCCATGACCTGTTCCAGAGCCTCAGAGCATTGTTATTAAACGGATAAATACGTCTATTTGAGTTGATTAGACTTCCGTGTCGAGCGACTCTCACATCAAGCAAACAGCCTGATTGGAGAGAGCCCATGAGCACCCGCGCACAGATTGCCATACAGACCGGACCCGAAGAATGGGCCCACGTTTACGTCCACTACGACGGCTACCCAGAGCACATGTTGACAGCACTTCACACTTGGACGCCCAAGGACATCCTTGCCGCCCGCGAGATCCGGTACGTCAGCGCCGAGGCGCTGGACTGCTTTGATCCGCCGCGGCCGCCGCGGATCTTGCCGCGACCAACCCGCGCCTTTGGCCATTTGTATGTCTGGCACGACGGCGCGTGGGCGGAAGCGGAGGCAGAGCAATGACCGAGCTCGTTCTGCCCAGTCAAAACGAGGCTCACGGGTTTTATGGCCAGATGAGCACCTGCGCGTTGCGGGACAGGCCGACGGATCGGATCTGGACGGTGACCTGCGCCTTTATCGGTCTGGCGACAGGTGCCGGTACCGAAGATGAGATGCGCGGCATCAGGGATTTCTTGGACAGCTCCATGGGACGGCATTTTGCCGATGATGTGATTGAGGCGCTGCAAGGTCGTACCATCAACAATGAAATCGCGATCATTAAAGCCATCGAGAAATGGCAGGCCTGGACCATCAGCGCGGAGACCCAGCGGAAAGACGGAGTTCCTGCAGGGCTGCCGTACCTGACCGGTTGGGTGCAGCATTTCGCCGTGACGGCCGCGATGGATGATGCCGACTAACCAGTTTCACGAGACATTTTGAAAAGGAGCAAACGATGCCCAAACTCACCGATACACAAACCATTATTCTCACACGTGCCGCATCCCGCCCTGGCAACTTGGCCCTGCCGCTGCCCAAGGGGTTGGCAGGGGCGGCAGCCAAGATGACCGTCGGCAAAATGATCGAGCGCGGCTGGCTCGCAGAGGTCGACGCCAATCTCCGCCGCAAAGAGCCGCTCTGGCGCGAGACTGGCGATGGTCATGGTACGACCTTGATTGCAACTGAGGCCGGACTTGATGCCATCGGCATTGATCCGGTCGTCGCAAGTACGGTCAGCAATATCCGCAAGGCTCGACTGGCGGCTAAATCTACAGAAGTGGCCGCAGACGCAAGCGCCGGCCCTAAGCTGGTCTCTATCCGGCAAGGTACTAAGCAGGCCCTATTGATCGACATGCTGCAGCGCCCCGAAGGTGCCTCGATCACCGAGATCGTTGAGGCGACATCTTGGCAAGCACATACGGCGAGAGGTGCAATCT
>NZ_CEZFMW010000184.1:0-3895 GCF_982993085.1 Thalassobacter sp.
GCCACATCGCCGTCCGCAATGCCTTGTACTTCCAGCTCGTGTAGGCCGCAAAAATCGCCAATCTGTTTGAAGCTGAGCGTGGTGTTATCCACCAGCCAAACGGCAGTGGCTTTTGCCATGATCGGTTTGTTCATCTCGTGTCTCTCCTTACGGCATAGCTGTCCCGTCGCCCGGCTGGGCGGCGATCTGTCGACCGCGGGTTCTCGCTTTTTGGGGAACTTGAGCGGTATATATGCTCTAGATAGGCCAGAGGGAAGCAAAAATGCGTTGGATCGTGGCGTTGATGATGTGGGCAGGCGTGGCGCATGCGGATGAGCCAAAGGCCGGCGTGTTTGATTATTATGTCTTGTCGCTCAGTTGGACGCCGACGTGGTGTGCCCTGGAGGGTGACGCGCGCGGCTCGGCGCAATGTGATCGGGGCCGAGAATATGGTTTCACTTTGCACGGGCTGTGGCCTCAGTATTCTCGTGGCTGGCCCAGCTACTGTCGGACGCCTCATCGTGAGGCCACACGCAGTGAGACGGCTGCGATGGCGGATATCATGGGGTCCGCAGGCTTGGCGTGGCATCAATGGAAAAAGCATGGGCGTTGTTCGGGCTTGGACCCGCAGGCATATTTTGTAGCATCACGCGCGGCCTATGAGGCCATTCAAAGACCTGCAATGTTGCGTGATCTAGACCGAGAGGTCACTTTGCCTGCGCGTTTGATTGAAGAGGCGTTTTTACAGGCCAATCCATCCCTTCAAGCTGATCAGGTTACGATCACTTGCAAGGCGCGACGTATTCAAGAGGTCCGCGTGTGTCTGTCGAAGGATCTTGAGCCACGCAGATGTGGGGCCGATGTGATCCGAGACTGTAGGCAAGATGATGCTCTGTTCAGTCCGATGCGATAATCAGGACAGTCTTTTGAGCCATTGATCAACGGGTGCTGGCCGACCCAAAAGGTAGCCCTGCACAAGCTGGATGCCCGAGGTGCGGACGGTTTCTAACTGGGCTTCGGTTTCGACACCCTCGGCAATGATTTCAAATTCGAGCGTGCGAGACATCTCCATCAAACCGTCCAGTATCCCCGCGTTACGTGCGTTGTTGTGCAGATCAGTGATGAAATGACGGTCGATTTTGACGATATCGACGGGAAACTCCTGAAGCCGCTGAAGATTGGAAAACCCCCGTCCAAAGTCATCTAGGGCGACACGAACGCCGGCTTCGCGCAATGCTTGGAGCATACGTTTCGCGCCTTCGGGGTCTTGGATAACGGCGCTCTCGACAATCTCAAATACCATCCTCTCTGGCGGGACACCGTCCAACAGTTCACTGATCCATTCAGGCTCCAGCCCGTTGCCGCGCTCAAGAAAACTGTTCGATACGTTGAACGCGCAAAACATGCCGGGCGGATCTTGGGTGAATGCGTTGGCAGTGCGGCTCGCGGCCTCAAGCGGTAGCTTGAGGTCAAGGTGATGCGCATCCGCCATCGTATCAACAAAGCTCTCCGGTAAATGAACATCACCTTCTGGCGTCACCCACCGAAGTAAGGCTTCAACACCAACGGGTTTGCCGGC
Organism: Thalassobacter sp.; assembly: GCF_982993085.1. Classification (NCBI taxonomy): domain Bacteria; kingdom Pseudomonadati; phylum Pseudomonadota; class Alphaproteobacteria; order Rhodobacterales; family Roseobacteraceae; genus Thalassobacter; species Thalassobacter sp. Next base: position 1,559 of record NZ_CEZFMW010000184.1, read on the forward strand.
GTGAATGTCCCAAATGGGTTGCACGTAATAGGTCACCTCATCGCGGTTCAATCCGGTTTGAATTTCTTCGATTGTGGGGCGAGAGGCCCGTTTGGTCCGAGTATTTAAGATCTCTTCATCGGCTGTTTTTACACGGTTGCGCCCTTCTAGTTTTGCCAGCGATAGCGCGTCTTCGGCCAAAACGAGGGCGCTGATTAGCTTTTGGTCCGGGTACAGCGGCGCTATCCCGATGGATGCGCTTCGGCTCACGACGATCTCACCGCTGGGCACGGATGTCTTGGCAATCACCATGCCAATTCTAACGGCTGTGAGCTGCGCTTCTTTTAGGTCGGGGGTGTTCAGGACGACGCAAAATTCATCCCCGCCTGTGCGTGCCACGGTGCCCGTGTTTCCGACCAGATCAATTAAGGCGCTGGACACTGCGGCGAGCAAACGGTCGCTTGTATCAAACCCGTGTCCATCATTTACACTGCCAAGATTGTCGAGATCGATACACAAAACGTGGGCATTCTGCGACCTTGCCTCGGTATCAATGAGTGAAAACAGTTTACTACGTGAATACGCAGACGTCAGGTTGTCCCGCTCCAAGGCGTCCACAAGGTCGGTGTTGCGCGAGTTCAGCGCATCGACCTGAGCGCGCGTATCTATAAGCAAAGCCCTGAGTTGCATTGCGTAAAAGAGCCCCGCCAACGCAAGAGCACCAAGAGCTGCCAACAGCACGAGTGTCCAGAATTCCATTATAAACAACATTAGCAATGATTTTTTAGCACGATATGCGTGATCATAGTCCGCGCACAATCAGTAGTTGTCAAAAAATTGCCAGTTTGGGCTAGCGGGGCATTTCCTTGCGGGCCGATAGCGCGGCAGAGATTGTGCCGTCGTCTAGGTAATCCAGTTCTCCGCCGATGGGCACACCTTGGGCGAGAGTGGTCATGGCGACGCCCGTATGGGACAGTTCGCCTGCGATATAGTGGGCTGTTGTTTGACCATCCACAGTCGCATTGAGGGCAAGGATAACTTCTTGCACAGCTTCGCTCGTGATCCGGTCCTTGAGCCTTGGCATGCGCAACGCTTCGGGTCCGATATCATCCAGCGGTGAAAGTGTGCCGCCCAAAACGTGGTAGCGACCGCCGAACATGCCAGAACGCTCCATGGCCCATAGGTCCGAGACTTCTTCGACGACGCAAATCTGACCATTTGCCCGCTTCTCTGAGGCGCAGATCGCACAGACCTCTAAGGTGCTGATATTACCGCAATTCAAGCAGGCGCGTGCTGTCTCGGCCACGTGGGTTAACATGCGGGATAGCGGCCGCATCTGCGTGTCACGCTTTTTGATTAAATGCAAAACAGCACGACGCGCGGATCGAGGGCCAAGCCCAGGCAGCTTGGCCATCATCTCGATCAGCGCGTTTAGGTCAGACAGGTCGTCCGTAGCCATATCAGGGTTCGAGGCTCAGAACGGCAGCTTCATTCCTGCGGGCAAACCCATGCCTTCGGTCAGTTCCTGCATCTCGCTTGCTGCCTTTGCGGCGGCTTTTGTCTGGGCGTCATTGATAGCCGCAAGGATCAGGTCCTCGACAACTTCTTTTTCATTGGGGTTAAAGATCGATGGGTCGATATCAAGGCCCGTCAACACGCCCTTGGCTGTGGCGGTCGCGGTCACAAGGCCTGCGCCGCTTTCACCAGTCACAGTGATGTTGGCGAGATTATCCTGCATCTCAGCCATTTTCGTCTGCATTTCCTGCGCTTTTTTCATCATGCCGGCCATATCGCCAAGCTGACCAAGTCCTTTGAGCATCGTAATCTGCCTCTTTGTCCGAGTGTCCAAGTTGGTTGACAGGGTAACCCCCGTTGCCCCCATTCGCCAGCCCAAACAGACAGAATAAGGCGCCACCGTGAGGAAGTGATGCCAGTCCTACAGTCGGGTGGATTTGGGAAGCGTGTATAAAACGGTGCCTGCGCACATCAATGCAACTCCGATCAGGAACAGGGCGGGTGAGCCAACGCAGCCCTCGCTTGCAGCTTGCGCAAGCTGCGCATTTCCGTTGAGAGCCACGGCCGAGGTCCACATCGCCCAAGCAAAAACAACTGCCAAGCCGCCCCATTGGCTGCGCAAGCGGACCACAAGCGCGGTTGCGACGATCAGAAAAAGGCTGGGTGGCGTACCAAAAAGGGCCATGGCTTCGGTCAACGCTGTGACCTCGGAGCCGCTCCAGTTGGGTCGGACTTGGGCGCAGATATCGGCAAGCACTTGTGTGGGCATGGCTGCAACCAACCCGAGGATCACTCCTCTTCGAACGGATCCCATTCGTCGGGCACCTCCGGCAAAGCATCGGC
>NZ_CEZFMW010000185.1:0-3881 GCF_982993085.1 Thalassobacter sp.
CATTTACCTTTTGTTATGCCGCGCGGTCCGAGCGCGCGCAAATGGTTAAGGTGTACGGCGACGATGCGCGGCCATCATGTCACGCTTGGGGGCGGGAAGATGACCAAAACGGGGCATGTTTCAAATTTTCTTATAATCAATCTTATGTATTATTAACGGAATTGTGTGCGGAGCTGTCCCCGCATGGGCGCAGAATTTTCGTTGCGGTGCGGGCCAAAGATATGGTCCCTTGGGGAAAATATTTTGAGTGTTCCCTTTTTAAGGATGCCCCCGATGGCTCTGTGTTTTTCACGCCGATTGTTTGCTCTGATTGTGGCGGTTTGTATGGGGGGGCTTTGGGCCGTGCCCGCACAAGCCCAGACGGCCGCGTGCCAGATCACGGTCGACAGTTCCGCCGCGCTGACAGAGGTGTTGCTGCGCCCGGGCGATCAAAAGGCGGGCTTGGTGGTGTGTCTGGCGCCGGGCACCTATGCCCCCCTCGATTGGGAACGGCTGAAGGGGGCGTTTCAAGGCATCCCCGATGCGCAGCCCATGACGATCACCTCAGCCGACCGCGCCCGCCCCGCCGTTCTGGGCCCGTGGGAGATGTCATCGCAGCGCGGGGGCGCGCCCAATGGCAATCTGACGCTGTCATATGTCACCATTCGCCTTAACAGCCCCGAGGTTACGCCGGGCCAAAAGGGGTTTTCGCAACATATGTACGGCGTGTTGTTGGGGCGTGGTGGGGTGACGCGCAATTTCACGCTGCGCGGCGTGCGTGTTGAGGGCCCCATGCGCGAGGCACGGCGCGGCGGGCAGCGTACACAAGCCCTGACCCATGGTGTCTCTGGCTGGGGCGAAAACGTCACTATTACGGGCAATTTGTTCACAACAATCGTCAATGCCGTTTCGGTTTGGGGCGAGGATATCGTGATTTCATACAACCGTGGTCACCGGCTGTGGGGGGATTTGGTGCGGCTGTCGGCGATCAAGCTGCGCGGGCAGGATTGTCGCCCGTCGCGCAACATCGTGGTGCGCAACAACATCTTTTCCGACAGTTGGTCCGATAACACGGAGCATCCGGATGTCATCCATATGTTCCCCCATTCGGGGGTGCCGTGCGGGCTGAACGGGGTGCTGATTGAGGGCAACATCGCCTATGTGGGCCGCGAAGGCATGGTGCAACCGGCGCGGCCTACGGGGTTTCGGCTGGCCGCGCCCTATCCGGCTCCAAATCTGTTGGCGCGGGATTTTGAGAATATGCATCGCCTGATTGGGCCGGGCACCGTGACCCTGCCCTCGGCCAATTGCGGGACCGAGCAATTGAAGCTGGGCATCCAAAAGGCGGCAGGCTTTGGAGGGACAGGGCCGGTTGTGTTGCAGGCCGCCCCTGGGGAACGGCTGATGCTTTATGGTCGCGCGCTGACGTCTTATGACATCCGCGCCGAGGGAGAGGCATGGCTGCTGATCTGTCGGGGCAAGAATGAGCCGGTCTGGCATATGCGGGCGATGAAATCCGGGCCGCAGGGTTTCTTTAGCAACAAGATCAGGGGGGCGGATGGCAATACAACAGGCGGCCGTAAATCCAACGTACCCGAGGCCAAAAATTACAATCTTCATGCTCTAAACGCGCCCTCAATATCGGTTCTTAAAATGCTTTGACATGGAAACCATGCAGCTTTGGGGCGTGCCTTTTCAGGGTCAGCCCCCTCAATAGTGCAAAAAACGTACCATCTGAGCCAGAATAAGGGCAGGTTAGAGGCGTTATAAAGGCGTGTTTCTGCGTCGCGGCGGAACACATCGCCAGTCGGCGGGATATGGCCCACCCCTATGCGTGGGGTTTGCGCCGCAGTTGCGCAAAACCGGTGCCCGGCGGCTGGACCTGTGGCCCCATCGTTTCTAATAAAAACAAAGGCCTCCTGATTTGGGGGCAAAAAGTAATTTTAGAATTGGCTCCCAAGCCGCCCTTACGAAAGACGTTCTTATGCCCCTGATGCGTGCAGGCTCTCAATTGCTCTATTATGCCCATGTGCCCAAATGCGCGGGCTCGGCGTTGGAACATTACTTGGCCGCGCGCTTTGGGCCTTTGGGCTTTGTGGACACTGCCTACCTCAGCCACAGCCACCCGTGGACCCAGACGTCTCCGCAGCATATGGACCGCCACGCGCTGGCCCAGCTGTTTCCCGTGGGGTTCATCGACGCCAGCTTTGCCGTGGTGCGCCACCCCACCGCCCGCATCATCAGCGCGTGGCATTTCCAGCTAGAGCAGGAAAAGACGGTCCCCCAAGGCATGACGTTTTCCGATTGGCTGACGGATTTGCCGCTGCAATGGGCGCAGACCCCCTACGCCTATGACAACCACACCCGCCCCATGAGCGACATCGTCCCCCCCGAGGCGGCCGTGTTCTACCTTGAGCATGGGCTAGAGGCGATCATCCCGTGGCTCAACATGGTCGTAGGCGACACAGATGGTCCCACCGAAATCACCCAAGTCAACGCCCGCCGCAAAAAGGCCAAAACCCCTGCCAAGATCAACCCCAGCCCTGGTGATCTCGCGTTGATCGGAGAGATCTTTGCACAAGACTTTGAGCGGTTCGGCTACCGGCTTGAGGACGATGCCGCCCCCCAAGCCAACGGTGAGCCCTGTCCTATTCCCGGCGCATCCCAATCCCCCCAAAGCCCCAGCCTCGGCGCCCGAGCCGCACAGCTGATCGGCAAAATCCGCAACAGGTTGTAGCAGGGTTTGCATCCGGGTTGCAGTCGGGGCGCGTGTTTGACCCGTGCAAAGTATCCCAACCCGCATCTTAACGCTTGCCACAAGCCCCGCTCCTTGCACGCACGCAAACCCTATGGCACCAGACGGGCACAATTGGAGGACCTCCCATGACCACATCATCGCCTGCGCCCAAGCGCGCGCTCATCACCGGCATCACCGGACAAGACGGGGCCTACTTGTCCGAATTTCTGCTGGAGAAAGGCTATGAAGTGCACGGAATTAAGCGCCGCACCTCATTGTTCAACACGGCGCGCATTGATCACTTGTTTGATGGCACACCCGGCCAGACGGGCCAATTCGTTTTGCACCATGGCGACATGACGGATAGTTCGTCACTGACCCGCATTCTCCAAGAGGTCCGCCCCGATGAGGTGTATAACCTTGCGGCGCAATCCCACGTTGCTGTCTCTTTCGAAGAGCCAGAATACACCGCCAATTCGGACGCACTTGGCCCCCTGCGCCTGCTGGAAGCCATCCGGTTTCTCGGCATGGGCGAAACAACCCGTTTCTACCAAGCCTCCACCTCAGAGCTATACGGACTGGTCCAAGAAACTCCGCAACGCGAAACCACGCCGTTCTATCCGCGCTCACCCTATGCGGTAGCCAAACTGTATGCCTATTGGATTACAGTAAACTACCGTGAGGCCTATGGGCTGCATGCCTGCAACGGCATCCTGTTTAACCACGAAAGCCCCCTGCGCGGTGAAACCTTCGTGACGCGCAAAATCACCCGTGCGCTGGCTCGGATCAAACTGGGCACGGGTGGGGTGCTTAAGCTGGGGAATATGGATGCTCTGCGCGACTGGGGCCATGCACGCGATTATGTGCAGATGATGTGGCTGATGCTGCAACAGGACACACCAGAGGATTTTGTTATTGCCACGGGCGTCCAATATTCGGTGCGCGACTTTGTCAAAGCCGCCTGTGCTGCTTTGGATATGCAGATCACCTTCGAAGGTGAAGGCCTGAATGAAGTCGGCCGGGACGCGCAGGGCAATATCATCGTCTCCGTCGATCCTCGCTATTTCCGCCCCGCCGAGGTCGAAACCCTTTTGGGCGACGCAACCCGCGCGCGCGAAAAGCTCGGCTGGACGCCGGAAACCAGCTTTGCAGATCTCGTCACCGA
>NZ_CEZFMW010000186.1:0-3857 GCF_982993085.1 Thalassobacter sp.
CACGGTAAGCCATCTCTAAATGAGCCCGCTAGACGGCTCTCGGCGGATGCTTACGAAGTATGTCTGAAGCTGCCGGAAAAGGATGATCTCATGGCAAAATCGATACAAACCGTCCCAATCGTAGGTGGGGTTGATACACACAAAGACCTTCATGTCGCGGCTGTTGTAGATGGCAATGACCAAGTTTTGGGAACGCAAAGCTTCGCCACAACGAGGCAAGGCTATAAGTTGATGCTGACATGGATGCGGTCTTTCGGAGACTTGCAACGGATTGGCGTTGAATGCACCGGCAGCTATGGCGCCGGTCTTTTGAGATATATGCAGGTCGCTGGTGTGAGCATTCTGGAGGTAACCGCACCGGACAAGCAGGATCGCAGACGGCGCGGCAAAAATGATGACTTCGATGCGCAAAGTGCTGCTCATGCGGCCTTCGTGAAGCGGCGCACGGTAATCCCGCGCAGCCGCGATGGAATGGTTGAATCTCTGCGTGTATTAAAGGTTTGCCGCAAAACTGCTGTTCAAGCTCGGCGGATAGCACTGCAGATTATCCAGACGACAATCGTTTGTGCGCCTGACCGCCTGCGTGACCTTTTGCGCAACATGACGCGCATGAAGTTGATACGGACCTTAGCTGCTTGGCGTCCAGATTTGACAGGGTATCGGGATGTCGAAGAGGCCTACAAGATCGCGCTCAAGTCGCTAGCACGCCGTTATCTCGAACTTCACGACGAAGTTGCAGAGCTCGATGATATGATCGAGGCAATCGTAAAAGACCTGGCCCCAGAGTTAATTGCACGCAACAGCGTCGGCCTGAACAGCGCAGCCCAGTTGTTGCTGACTGCTGGCGACAACCCTGAACGCCTTAGATCCGAAGCCAGCTTTGCTGCCCTTTGCGGTGTCAGTCCAGTCCCCGCATCGTCAGGAAAAACGACGCGACACCGATTGAACAGAGGCGGCGACCGCGCAGCCAATAGCGCGCTTCATATCATCGCAATCGGACGGTTGCGGCTTGATCCAAAGACCCAAGAATACGTGGCGCGTCGAGTAGCCCAAGGCCATTCCAAACTGGAAGCAATCCGCTGCGTCAAACGATACATTGCGCGCGAAGTCTTCAACATCATCGCGCGCCGCCACAAACAGATAAATCAAGATCAGATTGCTGCTTGACACTTAGAAGGGCGTCCAGGGTAGCCAATACACGGGCGCGGATTGGATCAAGGCACTCACGAAGGCCGATAACAAAATTTCTATGGATGGGCGGGGCCGCTATCTGGACAACATCTTCATTGAGCAGCCTGGCGATCTCTGAAGCAGGAGGCAGTGTATCTGCACGAGATCACCAACGGCTTTCAAGCCAAAAGGATCATCGACGACTGGATCGGCTTTTACAACGCAGAGCGGCCTCACACCGCCCTCGACAAGCGCACGCCAGACGCGGCATACTTCGAACAAAGTAAAACACGAAAAGCGGCATGAACATAAACCAGATGCATCTTAGCCAAGCCGCAAACCTGTCCTAAAAAGCAGGACCACTTCAAAAGTAACTATTGAGACAATAGGCGATACTGCCCATATGATGGAGTTATATTCATCATATGGGAACTTTATCTCAGTAAACAATGTAAACGCTTTTTAGACCCCATCTGCCGATGACGACGGTATTACGCGAATCCTTGTCTAATGTATTTGCTTACGGTTCTCACGAATGAGAACCGTAAGCATCCGCCGAGCGCCGTCTAGCGGGCTCATTTAGAGATGGCTTATCGTGTGGCCTTATGGACGCAGATAATAACACCCCCCGCATTGAAGGATTTTCGGTCCCTGACAAGGGTCGTCGAGGTCGCTTGACGGATGACGAGAAAGTCAGGATCGTTGAGGAAAGCTATCGAGACGGCGAAACGGTAGCGAAGGTTGCCCGTCGCCATGATGCCGCGCGACAAACAAAGTGAGAATCGCGCGACAATCAAGATGAGAACGCGGGGGTGGTGTCTCGCAGGGAGGGCGTAGCCCGACTGGAGAGATACCACCCCCGCGTTTCGCCCCACTCTGGCGGGTCTGTCGGTCGTGACCAGTTCGGATAGGACTTGATCCTCTGTAGAGGGGGTCTGTTCCGGCTCAGTGCCAAATGACACCCTAACGCAGGCCGTCTATCTACAGCACCCTGAAAATAAGGGATAATCGATGTTCCGCGTTTCGCAAACGAGGGTTTTCGAGGTTCTTGAAAACGACGCCAAAGTTGCCTCTGGCGCGTATCTTAAACCGTATCGCACACAAAATTGCGCAAACGGCGAGCGTTTATGACACGTAGAGGGCTAAAGGTGTCATTTTGCACTCAGCCGTAACAGACCCCACACACGCCCATACGACCCTGCGCGCCCGTTGGTCTGCTTGGACGAGACTTCCAAACAATTGACCAAAGAAACCCGCGCCCCATCCCGATGCGACCGGGTCAGCCCGCGCGGTCTGACTATGAATACGAACGCAACGGCGTCGCCAGCTTGTTCATGGTATTCGCTCCACATGAGGGCTGGCGCCATGTCACCGTTCGGGCCAGACGCACCGCTGTCGACTATGCTCATGTTCTCAAAGAGCTGGCCGACATCCACTTTGCGAAGGCTGCCAAGATTGATCTGGTTCAAGACAACTTGAACACCCATAGGCGCGCGTCTCTTTACGAAGCCTTTCCCCCGGCCGAAGCTAAACGCATCGCTGATCGCTTACGACTGGCATTACACGCCGAAACACGGGTCTTGGTTAAATATCGCGGAGTGCGAACTCAGCGTGCTGGCGCGACAATGCCTCGATCGACGCATTCCGGATCAAGCAACATTGGAAACACAGGTCGCCGCTTGGACCCAAAATCGAAACAACGCACAAGACAAAACCAAATGGCACTTCACAACAGAAGACGCCAGAATCAAACTCCTTTACCTTTACCCGCAAATTGCCTGAATCAGGGGACTAGGGATGTGGTGTCTGACAAGATTGGGTTTTGTCTATAGGCATAAATTTATTGAAGCTTGCTCATGAATTGTGGGTCAATTGACATACTTGCTCGGTAGATATCACTGATTTTAATAGATAATTATCTCCTATGGGGGGACATTTTGTCAGAAAATATGCCAAGCAGCGCTAAACAATTTGGAGCGGGTATTAGGAAGCTTCGAAAGGCGCGTCGATGGAAGCAAGAGGTCCTCGCTTGGAAGTCAGGTATAAATATAGCCACCATTAGCGCTATAGAGCGAGGCCAAGCTAATCCTACGATCAAGATACTTGACAAATTAGCTCAGTCGCTTGACTCAAATATTGAGGGGCTACTCGCTTCAGGTAGGCCTTCTATCAGGGTATCTGACCAGAGTCTAAAAGACATTGTCGCTGAAAATGTTAGAGCTAGGAGGCTAATTTTAGACATATCAATTAGCGATTTGGCGACTAAGACTGGATTTTTTCCTCAGTATTTATACACTACGGAAAATGCAAAAACACTGCCCTCACTCAAAAATTTTCTAATTATAGCGCATGGGTTAAGAATTAGACCTGCAAGCCTACTGAAGGCGGATTTATCTGTCGATGAGATGCATGAGACCTTTGATGGCGTGGTTGATCCTGCACACGTTGGGGAGAAAATGCGCCAGGTGCGTCTGAATGCAGGCATCTCTCTATTTCAGCTGTCGATCCGTACGGGATTAAGCCCAAATAATTACAGCGAGATTGAGTATGGGAATCATCTTCCAACATTGGCTAGTATCATCGCGTTTTCAAAAGGCATGCAAGTAGACGTCGACGAGTTGCTGATTTAGGGGAGTTATGCCCGAAAGTTGGTGATGGCCTGAAGCGGGCGGCATATCATGGCGGTG
>NZ_CEZFMW010000187.1:0-3820 GCF_982993085.1 Thalassobacter sp.
GTCTTGGAGACGCGGTTGATCGCGACAAGGCGATCTGCGAATTCCGGAGTTTCTTCTTCACGGTTGCGGCCGCGGCCACGACCTCTTTGTTCACGTTCAGCCATGTGGCGTCCCTTTATCTAGTGGGCAATCAGCCCAATTGGATCGATCCTAGTGGCCATTGGCCCCGGATCATCGAGGGCGCCCCACTGGAGCGCCCTACAAGTCTTTAGAACTTCAGACCACCTTCACGCGCAGCTTCGGCCAGAGCCTTCACCTTACCATGAAAGAGGAAGCCGCCGCGGTCGAAGTAGCAGGCGTCAACGCCAGCTTTTTTCGCGCGTTCCGCGATTGCAGCACCCACTTTGGTTGCAGCTTCGACGTTGTTGACATTGACGCAGCCCAGATCCTTCTCAAGCGAGGAGGCCGAAGCGAGCGTCACGCCGTTTACATCGTCGATCAGCTGCACGCTGATGTTCTTGTTCGAGCGGTGGACGGAGAGGCGCGCGCGCCCGTCTGCCATTTTCCGCAGTTTGTTCCGAACGCGCAGGCGGCGCTTCAAGAACAGGTCTCTTTTGCTGTTTGCCATTTGTCCGGTCCTTACTTCTTCTTACCTTCCTTGCGGAAGATATACTCGTCTTTGTACCGGATCCCTTTGCCCTTGTAGGGCTCGGGACGGCGCCATTCGCGGATGTTAGCCGCAACCTGACCGACGAGTTGTTCATCAATACCCTCGACGCTGATTTCGGTGGGCTTGGCAGCTGTCACTGTGACGCCAGCAGGCACATCGAAGTTCACATCGTGGGAGTAGCCGAGCGACAGCTTCAGGGTATTGCCCTGCATCTGAGCACGGTAACCAACACCAGAGATTTCAAGATCTTTCTTGAAACCGGCAGTCACGCCAGTGACGAGGTTACCGATCATTGTCCGCGACATGCCCCATTGCTGACGTGCACGCTTGGACTTGCCACGCGGCTCAACAGAAATGACGTTGCCGTCAACAGTGATGGTCACATCGTCGGTGGCGGTGAAGCTACGAGTGCCCTTGGGACCCTTAACTTCGACCGTCTGGCCGGAGATTTTGGCCTCGACGCCCGAAGGCATCTCAATAGGCTTTTTACCAATACGAGACATTTATACCGCTCCTTAGAATACGGTGCACAACACTTCACCGCCAACATTGGCGCTGCGTGCAGATGCATCCGACATCACGCCGCGAGGCGTGGAGACAATGGAAACGCCCAGACCCTGACGCACGGACGGGATGTCCTTGACGCCGAGGTAGACGCGACGGCCCGGTTTGGACACGCGCTTAAGCTCGCGGATAACCGGGGTGCCTTCGTAGTACTTGAGGCTGATTTCGATGGCCGGGTGGCCGTCTTTATCCGTGGTGTGTTCGTAGCCACGGATGTAGCCTTCGTCCGCCAACACGTCCAGCACCCAAGCCCGCAGCTTCGACGCAGGTGTCGAAACAGTGGATTTGCCGCGCATTTGCGAGTTACGGATACGGGTCAGCATATCGCCGAGAGGATCATTCATTTCTCTGTTCTCCCCTTACCAGCTCGACTTGACCATGCCGGGGATCTGACCATTAGAGGCCAGTTCGCGCAGCATGATCCGCGAGACTTTCAGCTTGCGGTAATACGCCTTAGGGCGACCGGTCAGCTGGCAACGGTTATGCAAACGAGTGGCGGAGGAGTTCCGGGGCAGTTCGGCCAGTTTCAGCCGCGCCTTGAAACGCTCTTCCATCGATTTGCTCTCATCATTCGCGATCTCTTTAAGAGCGGCACGCTTGGTAGCATATTGCTTCACCAGCTTGGCCCGCTTCTTTTCGCGTTCGATCATGGATTTCTTAGCCATTCTTGATCGTCCTTTAGCTGTTGAAGGGCATGTTGAAAGCTTTCAACAATGCTTTTGCCTCTGCGTCCGTGTGAGCGGTGGTGCAGATGATGATGTCCATACCCCAGACTTCGTCGACTTTGTCGAAGTTGATCTCGGGGAACACGATATGCTCTTTCATACCCATGGCGTAGTTGCCACGACCATCAAAAGAGGTGCCCTTCACGCCACGGAAGTCACGGACCCGTGGCAATGCGATGGTGATCAGACGATCCAGAAATTCGTACATCCGGTCGCCGCGCAGCGTCACCTTGGTACCAAGAGGCATGCCTTCACGGACCCGGAAGCCAGCGATGGATTTCTTGGCAGTGGTGATTACAGCTTTTTGGCCAGCAATCGCGGTCAGGTCGTCCTGAGCGGATTTGGCTTTTTTGCTGTCACGCACGGACTCAGCACCGGCGCCGATGTTCAGAACGATTTTATCCAGACGCGGGATCTGCATGTCGTTCTTGTAGGAAAACTCTTCCTTCATCGTCGCACGAATGGTGTCTTTGTAGACGCCCTTCAGACGGGGGGTGTAGTTTGCTGTATCAAGCATTAGATCACATCTCCCGTGGTTTTGGCGAAGCGGACCTTCTTGCCGTCTTCTTCGCGGAAGCCGACGCGTGTGGCTTTACCGTTCGCATCCAGAACCGAAAGGTTCGACAGGTCAACCGGCATCGCTTTGGGGATGCGGCCACCTTGGCTTACTTGCGACTGACGCGTGTGGCGGATGGCCATGTTCACGCCTTCCACAACCGCTTTGCCCGCAGCAGGATCAACAGACAGGATATCGCCCTGTTTGCCCTTGTCCTTGCCGGCCAGAACGACAACAGTGTCGCCTTTTTTCAACTTAGCAGCCATCTCACAGCACCTCCGGTGCGAGCGAAATGATCTTCATGAAGTTTTTCGCGCGCAACTCACGAACCACTGGCCCAAAAATCCGGGTGCCCATTGGCTCGTTGTTGTTGTTGAGAATAACGGCCGCGTTGCGGTCGAAGCGAATAGCAGTGCCGTCTTCGCGACGGACTTCTTTGGCGGTGCGTACAACGACTGCCTTGCGGACGTCGCCTTTTTTCACGCGACCGCGCGGGATGGCTTCCTTTACCGAGACGACGATGATGTCACCTACGGATGCGTAACGACGCTTGGAACCACCCAGGACCTTGATGCACTGAACTCGGCGTGCGCCGGAGTTGTCAGCGACATCCAGATTGGTCTGCATCTGGATCATTGGTTTCTCCTGACCTTTGGGGGAGCGTGAGACCCGCCCATTTCCCCATGGTTTCGATTAATGTTGATGGTAGTCGCCTTACTCGGCGATCACTTCCCAACGCTTGGTCTTCGACTTCGGCGGGCATTCTTGGATACGAACAGCATCGCCAACGTTGAATTGGTTGTTCTCGTCGTGGGCCCGGTATTTCTTGGACTTACGAACGGTCTTTTGCAGAAGAGGGTGCTTGAAGCGACGCTCAACGGACACAGTCACGGTTTGTGCGTTCTGGTTAGAGGTCACAACACCGGAGAGGATTCTTTTAGGCATATCTCAGGCTCCCTTATTCAGCAGCGGCCGCAGACGCGGCCTTTTCGTTCAGAATGGTCATCACACGGGCAACGTCACGACGAACGGTACGCACGCGTGCGGTGTTTTCCATCTGGGAAGTCGCAGCTTGGAAGCGGAGGTTGAAGGCCTCTTTCTTGAGGTCTTTCAGCATATCACGCAGCTGATCGGGCGTTTTATCACGCAATTCGGTGGCGTTCACAGGCCTTTTCCTTTTTTCAACATCACTGGGGGGCCCCATTAGCGGGTGACCCTGATTCCAGTGGAGTTCGGGAGTGAGCGTGCCGGATACGACCAATTGGCCCGTCGCGCAAGCCCTTTAGGCCAAGTTTCTCTGCCATTCAGGCGCCACAGTCTTTCCCAGCAATTGCCTTGGGTCGGTCTCTGTCTTGCCCCGCCCAA
>NZ_CEZFMW010000188.1:0-3815 GCF_982993085.1 Thalassobacter sp.
TCAGATTTTGTTTTCACTTCAAAGGTATCTGATTCGTACACGTCCATAATGACGGCACCAGCTTGCAGCGCGAGTTTCCTCATAGCGACCATCATTTGGTCAAAATCCATCTCTAGGCCTTTCTCTAAACCGCTTCTGCGGACGTTCATTTAATCTTGACGGTGTTTAGCGTAGGCTACCACCCAAGCCAAACTGCAAACGGACGCAAGGCGCCCATGTTCACGCACTCTCGCAAGACCTCATCACCTGCTGCGGCGCTCCAGATTCTGGAGTTGGTTTACCATGCGACCGTCGCCAAGGTACGAAGTTCTCATGGCAATGCGCTGATCGGCCTCGGCATCGAGATTTTGCAAACCATCATCTTTTTGGTCGCTTTCTATTTGATGTTCACCGTTTTGGGCATGACTGGCAATGCAATCCGGGGCGATTTCCTGCTGTACTTAATGACAGGCATTTTTCTGTTCCTGACACACACCAAGGCAATGGGCGCAATCCTCAGCTCAGAGGGACCTACCGCCCCGATGATGAAACATGCGCCGATGAACACGATCGTCTCGATCTGCTCGGCTGCGCTATCGTCACTTTACTTACAGATGCTCTCAATGGCGGTCGTGATGTTCGGTATTCACACATTGTTCAATCCGCTCGACATTTATGACCCGATCAGTGCGTGGCTCATGTTTATGCTGGCTTGGGGCTCTGGTGTCGCGATTGGCATGTGCCTTCTGGCGACCAAGCCATGGGCACCCAATTTCGTGATGATCCTGAATACGGTTTATGCCCGGCTTAACATGATCGCGTCCGGGCAGATGTTTGTTGCGAACACCCTGCCCGGCTTCATGGTCAGCTGGTTTAGTTGGAACCCACTTTTTCACGCGATTGATCAGGCGCGCGGATACACGTTTATTAACTATGAACCGCACTTCACCAATTGGCAGTACCCGCTGTATTTCACTCTAGCGTTTGTTTTGCTTGGGTTGATGGGCGACTTTTTCACACGGCGTCATGTCTCCGTGAGCTGGTCTGCCGCGCGCTAAGTAACTACCCTTAGGGTCAAGTTAATGCGCCCGCCTCTCGGCAATAACGTTGAGGTATGCGGCGCGATCCGATCGATACCGTGATACGCCAACCTTGCGTCTCCGGACATCACACATACGTCGCCGGAATGCAGCCAAATGCTTTCGGTTGACCCGCCCCGCGTTGTATTGCCCACTCGGAACAACGCGTCATCCCCCAGTGAAATCGAAACAACGGGCTCATTCAAATCCGCTTCATCGCGATCTTGATGCAGGCCCATACGCGCATCACCATCATAAAAATTCACCAAGCAACACTCGGGCCGATGCGAGGACCCCGATATTTCGTCCCAGATCTGCATAACAGACGCAGGGATCTCCGGCCAAGGTGAACCCAAAGGATGGCGGCGTACGTAGCGGTACCCTTTTTGATCCGAATACCAACCAAATTTACCCGCTGCGGTCATTCGCACGGACATTTCTTTGCCCGCCCGCGTCTTGGGGCGGAACAAGGGCGCACTGCGCGTTATGTCCCGAATATCGTCCAAAAGTGCCATTTGGGATGGGCCAAGCAAAAAATGCTCATACACATCAATGCCACGCACGCTAATCGTCGGGCTGTATGTTGGGCGGACCAAAACACTCATGAACTATACATGGGGTGAAATGACTCGAATTCCATGCATTTTTAAGTGCCAGTCGATCATTCTGATCGTCTCGGACGCTTGCGGCAGGCCCAACACGTCCTTATATACCCTGCGAAGCGCGGGATGAGCCACATTTTCGTGAACCCGTTTCGCGTTCGGGATCATGGGGAAGGGGCTGAAAACAGACCTGCTCCGAATTGTATCGCCTAAGTAAGAAGGAATTGTCCTATGGCAAAAGTCATTGGTATCGACCTCGGGACCACGAACTCCTGCGTCGCAATCATGGACGGCTCCCAGCCTCGCGTTATTGAGAACGCGGAAGGGGCCCGTACTACACCCTCCATCGTCGGCTTCACCGAAAGTGAACGCCTTGTCGGTCAGCCCGCCAAGCGCCAGGCCGTGACGAACCCAGAAAACACCGTGTTTGGTGTGAAGCGTCTGATCGGCCGTCGTGTCGATGACGAACATCTGGCAAAAGACAAAAAGAATATGCCCTTTGCTGTCGTGAACGGCGGCAACGGCGACGCATGGGTTGAAATCCGCGGTGAGAAATTCTCCCCGTCGCAAGTTTCCGCACTCATCCTGCAAAAGATGAAGGAAACCGCGGAGAGCTACCTTGGCGAAGAAGTAACACAGGCCGTTATCACCGTGCCCGCGTACTTCAACGACGCACAGCGTCAGGCAACAAAAGACGCCGGCAAGATTGCTGGCCTCGAAGTGCTGCGCATCATCAACGAGCCGACAGCCGCCGCATTGGCCTATGGTCTCGACAAAAAAGAAACACGAACCATCGCGGTCTATGACCTTGGTGGCGGTACATTCGACGTAACCATCCTCGAAATCGATGACGGCCTGTTCGAAGTGAAATCCACCAACGGGGACACATTCCTCGGCGGTGAAGACTTTGACATGCGTATCGTGAATTACCTCGCGGATGCGTTCAAAAAAGAGAACCAAGTTGACCTGACGCAGGACAAAATGGCTCTGCAGCGCCTTAAGGAAGCTGCCGAAAAAGCCAAGATTGAACTGTCGAGCGCCAACCAAACCGAGATCAACCAGCCCTTCATCTCGATGGGTGCAAACGGCCAGCCGCTGCACCTTGTGATGAAACTGACCCGCGCCAAGCTGGAAAGCCTGGTCGGTGATCTGATCAAAGCATCGATGAAGCCTTGCGCCGCCGCGTTGAAAGACGCCGGTATCTCCAAGGATGAGATCGACGAAGTGGTACTGGTCGGCGGCATGACCCGTATGCCCAAAGTCATCGAAGAGGTGTCTAAGTTCTTCGGCAAAGAGCCACACAAAGGTGTGAACCCTGATGAAGTTGTCGCCATGGGCGCTGCCATTCAGGCTGGCGTTCTTCAGGGCGACGTCAAAGACGTGGTTCTGCTGGACGTGACACCATTGTCGTTGGGCATCGAGACACTGGGTGGCGTGTTTACCCGCCTGATCGACCGCAACACGACGATCCCGACCAAGAAATCGCAGGTCTTCTCGACCGCTGAGGATAACCAGAACGCTGTAACCATCCGTTGTTTCCAAGGGGAACGTGAGATGGCTGCGGACAACAAAATCCTCGGTCAGTTCAACCTAGAAGACATCCCGCCTGCGCCACGCGGCCTGCCGCAGATCGAAGTCACATTTGACATCGACGCAAACGGCATCGTCTCTGTGTCCGCTAAGGACAAGGGCACCGGCAAAGAGCAAAAGATCACGATCCAAGCTTCTGGCGGTCTCTCGGACGAGGACATCGAGCAAATGGTGAAGGATGCCGAGGCAAATGCCGAGGCCGACAAAGATCGCCGCGAGCTGGTAGAAGCCCGGAACCAGGCCGAAAGCCTGATCCACTCTACCGAAAAGTCTATCGAGGAACATTCCGACAAGGTCGACCCCACAACCGTGGAAGCGATCGAATTGGCAGTTGCCGCTCTGCGCGACGACCTTGAGGACGAAAAAGCCGCAGCATCCAAGATCAAAGGAGGCATCCAAAACGTAACGGAAGCCGCCATGAAGCTGGGTGAAGCGATCTACAAGGCGCAAGCCGATGCCGAAGGTGGCGAGACCGAGCAATCCCCCGCAGATGCGGATGGTGGCCCGGATGAAGAAATCCTCGACGCTGATTTCGAGGACCTCGACGACGACAAACGGGCCTAAG
>NZ_CEZFMW010000189.1:0-3773 GCF_982993085.1 Thalassobacter sp.
TCGCTCTTTAAGAAAGCCAAACAATGGATCGTGCTGGGGTGACGGCTGTTTTAGGGCCGACGAACACCGGAAAAACGTATTACGCGATTGAGCGGATGCTGAGCTACAACTCCGGGATCATCGGGTTGCCGCTGCGGCTACTCGCGCGGGAGGTGTATGATCGTATCGTGGATCTGCGCGGCCCGGGTGTTGTGGCGCTTGTCACAGGTGAGGAACGGATCGTTCCCCCGCGCGTGAAATACTGGGTTTGTACGGTTGAAGCGATGCCGCAGGGCGTCGGGGCTGATTTTGTAGCGATTGATGAAATCCAGCTGTGCGCCGATCCCGATCGGGGGCATGTGTTCACCCAGCGGTTGTTGGAAATGCGCGGTACCCATGAGACGCTGTTTATGGGCGCTGATACTATGCGTGGGCCGATATCGGAGCTTGTGCCAGAGGTTCAATATGCGCGGCGGGATCGGTTTTCGGACCTAACGTATACGGGGCCGAAAAAGATCAGCCGGATGCCGCCACGCTCCGCAATTGTTGGGTTTTCGGTGGACCAAGTCTATGCAATCGCTGAGCTTTTGCGCCGTCAAAAGGGGGGGGCGGCTGTTGTCATGGGCGCGCTAAGCCCGCGGACCCGCAATGCGCAGGTCGCGATGTATCAAAACGGTGAAGTTGATTACCTTGTTGCGACAGATGCCATCGGGATGGGCCTTAACCTCGATATTCGCCACATCGCATTTTCATCGACCACCAAGTTTGACGGACGCCGGATGCGCCCGCTTGCGCCAAACGAATTGGCGCAAATCGCAGGGCGGGCGGGGCGCTATATGACTCCCGGCACGTTTGGCGTGACGGGTGAGGCAGGGGCAATTGACGACGAAACAGTTGCGGCGATCACGGCGCACAATTTCCGTCCCATCCAAAAACTGCAATGGCGTAACAGTCGCCTCGATATGGGTTCACCTGAGGCACTGATCGCTTCGCTTGAGGCACCATCAGATGATCCGATGCTGGTCCGTGGGCGTGAAGCTGATGATGTTGGCGCGCTCAAGGCGATCTGTGATCTGGAAGGCATTCGCGTGCGCCTTCGCGATGCGCGCGACGTGCGGCTTTTGTGGGATGTGTGCCAAATTCCCGACTTTCGCGGTATCTCATCGTCGGAGCACGCGGGCCTTTTGGCGCGGATTTTTGAATTCCTGCATGAAGGCGGCGGCGTGCCTACGGATTGGTTCGCACGACAGATTAAACGGATCGACCGGACGGATGGCGACATTGACACATTGTCGAAACGTCTGGCGTTTATACGCACATGGACGTATGTGGCGCAGCGAAAGGGCTGGGTGGCCGATGAGAGCCATTGGCGTGACGCCACCCGTGCTGTAGAAGACCGATTGTCAGATGCGCTTCACGGTGCCCTGACGCAACGATTTGTTGACCGGCGGACCAGTGTCTTGCTTCGGCGGTTGAAGATGAAGGAGGGCCTGGTGGCCGACATTAACGATAAAGGCGAGGTCATGGTTGACGGCGAAATGCTCGGCCGCCTCGAAGGATTCCGCTTCCGTCAGGAGGCCAGCGCCACGCCGGACGAAGCGAAAACCGTCCGTCAAGCTGCCACCACTGCGCTCCGTCCCGAGTTCCATTTGCGCGCTGATCGGTTTTACAACGCGCCGGACACGGAGATGGATTTCACCGAACAGGGTGGCCTGATGTGGGGCGACCAAGCTGTTGGTAAGCTGGTCAAGGGCTCTGAGGCGCTGAAACCGACTGCGGAAGCCTTTGTCGATGACGATGCTGGCCCAGAAGTCGCGCAAAAGGTGCAACGCCGTTTGCAACACTTTATCGACCGCAAGGTTGCCGCCGCGTTTGAGCCACTGCTCGCGATGTCCAAGGACGAAAACGTAACTGGGATTGCCCGGGGTTTTGCGTTCCAAATGGTCGAAGCGATGGGGATTCTGCCCCGCGCGAGTGTGGCGAATGATGTAAAAGCATTGGACCAAGACGCGCGCGGCCTGCTGCGCAAGCACGGTGTCCGCTTTGGTCAGTTTACGATTTTCCAGCAGTTGTTGCTAAAGCCGGCTCCTACTCGTTTGCGGTTGGTGCTGTGGTCGCTTTGGAATGATCTGCAAGAATTCCCCGAAGCCCCACCCCCTGGTCTGGTGACGGTGCCCAATCTGACGGACATGCCTCAGGGGTACTACGCCAACGCAGGGTATGTGTCCGCAGGCCAGCGCGCCATTCGGATCGACATGCTGGAGCGTTTGGCCGACATGCTGCGCACGATGGACACGCGTGGCGGCTTTGAAGCCACCGCAGATATGCTGTCGATCACCGGCATGACGCTGGAGCAGTTTGCGGATCTGATGCAAGGTCTGGGTTATAAGGCTGAGCCGGGTAGCCGCGAAAAGGTTAAGGCAAAGGCCAAAGAGCTGACCGCCGAGGAAATCGCTGCTGAAGTTGCTGCGAAATCCGAAGCTGCCGCGGAAACTGCGCCCACAGAGGATGCTGGTGCGACCGAAGTGGTTACAGACGAAGCGCCTGCCGTGGCTGCTGAAGCAGTGGCTGAAGGCCCAGAGATGGAGAGCTTTTTCACCTTCTCATGGGAGCCAAAACGTCGCCCGCAGCAAGGTAAGGGTCGTCGCGATGATGCCGCCCCTCGTAAGGGTAAGGGCAAGCCACAAGGCAAGTTTAAGCGTGATGACGGGCCTCGGACCCATTCCGCCAAGCCAAAACGTAAGGAAAAGCCGGTTGATCCGGACAATCCGTTTGCGGCGGCACTTGCTGGCCTCAAGACCAAGTAAGGCATGAGCGAGCCTGTTGCGAAACAGCGCCTAGACAAGTGGCTCTGGCAGGCACGGTTTTTTAAAACACGAGGGCTTGCGGCGGCTACGGTCGGCGCGGGTCATGTGAGGGTCAATGGCGAAAAAGCCAGTAAACCTGCGGCGCAGATCAAGGTCGATGATGCGCTGACCTTCAGCCAAGGTGACCGCGTCCGTGTGGTCAAAATCTTGGCTCTTGCGACGCGCAGAGGCCCGGCCCCCGAAGCGCAGGGGCTGTATGAAGATCATTCGCCTGCACCCATCCCTAAGCCAGATGCACCGCCTGAGCGTATCGGTGGACGTCCGACCGGGAAAGATCGTCGTAAAATCGATGCTTTACGCCCACGTGCGCTTGAATGATTGTCATGCTGCGTTTACATCGGCTGCGGTGGAAATGCCCCGCAACCGAATGAGACTTGATTCATGACCTACGTCGTCACCGACAATTGTATCGCCTGCAAATTCACAGACTGTGTTGAAGTCTGTCCTGTTGATTGCTTCTACGAAGGCGAGAACATGCTGGTCATTCATCCCGATGAATGTATCGACTGCGGCGTGTGTGAACCAGAATGCCCCGCAGATGCGATCCGGCCCGACACGGAGCCAGACATGGAAAAGTGGGTTGAGTTCAACCGTAAGTATTCCGAAGCGTGGCCCGTTATCATCACCAAAAAAGACCAGCTGCCCGACGCGGAGGCGTTGGATGGTGTAGAGGGCAAGCTTGAGACTCACTTCTCTGAAGCGCCTGGTGAAGGTGGCTAAGGCCACGTGTTGCCGCTACGTAAGGGTCTTTTAGGCAGCGGTTTCGTCGCCTTTTAGGTAGGCTTCGGGCGCTATAGCAGCCGGGGCGCTTTATCCAGAGCGTATTTTGTGGTATGCAGTGTCGATAGGTTGGCGTTGCCAGCCCGCGATCCAGCGCTGCCGCATCGGATCCAATTGAAACGCAGAGAATGCAATGTGCCTCTGGAA
>NZ_CEZFMW010000190.1:0-3762 GCF_982993085.1 Thalassobacter sp.
CGCCCTGAAATCCAGCAAGCGATTTTACAGTACGAAGCCGCCCTTCTGCGCGAAGGCATGGCCGCCAACGAAAGCCTGCCTGAACTGGATTTGGTGTTAGAGGCTCGTAGCGAAGGTGGCACCGGCGGCCGCAGCCTAGGCGATGCATTTGACGACCAATCAGGCAACGTCGGGACCTTGGTCGGGCTAAAATTCTCGGTTCCACTGGGCTTTGATGAGCGCGATGCGCGGTATCATCGCCGCCGGATTGAGACGGTTCAACAGGAGCGTCAGGTCATGTCCGCGATTTCAACTGTGTTGTTGGAAGTCGACGTTTCGGCGAACGAATACATTGTGGCCTGCAATGATCTGGTCGCCCAGCGCCGCGCCTTGCGGGCCGCACAAGCGGATACAAACGCCATCCAAGCCCGCTGGGACGAGGGCATCGGCGACGCCGGGATCGAACTGCTGTCAGCTTTGTTGACCAGTTATCAAAACCTGCAAGCCAGTGAGCAGGCCGTTGCAACAGCCCGCGCCACACGCGAAATTTCGGCCGCCAACCTCGCCCGGGCTCGGGGTCTTTTGCTGGACCGTTGGGGCCTGTCGATGAACCTAACCCGTGATATCCGTGGCGAGCAGACCTACCAGCTCGCGCGGAGCGGACGCGACGGTTAAGCCCATGTGCCATATGCAAGACAGCCATATCCGCCCGGGGTCCGCATCATGAGGGATCTGCCGCGTTTTGAGCCGTTAGAGGACCGCATCGTTCTAGACGGTGAAGCCCAAGTCACCGTATCCGGCCCCACCGATGTGGAATTGGGGGCCCAAGATGTCGAATTCACCCTGACCTTCGACAACGTGCACAGCACCGACACAGGCTACCTGCCGTTCATCGACGTTGTGCTGCCCACGTTGGGCCCGGACGGCTATGACGGCGTGTCTTTTGACAGCGCCACGTTCTTGGGCGGGGCTATCGACACGACACAGCTTGTGTTCGACACAAACGGCGAGGCGGTGCACCCGATTGCCGTCGATACTCTAGGCGACCCGCTGGTCGTGACAGGCACCCCGGGCGAAACACTGCTGGTGTTTACCCTCCCCTACGGGTCGTTCTCACCGGGAAACCCCGCCGTTGACGTGGTGATGACGCTCGATTTTTCGGACAAGGCCGATCTGGCCCACACCGTTGACCTAAAAACGCGGGCAGGCTTTGCGCTTGGAAATGATCCGCTTGATAACCCCACGGCTGACCCCTCTACGCTCAGCACGTTTTCTACGACCAGTGTCGGCAAGACATTGTTCGAACTGACAAAAACCAACAGTGCGCCAGAGAACGAGGCCGCCACCGGCCCCAGCTATGTCTATGAATACACACTGGAAGTCACCGTCGCGCCGGGACAAACTCTGACGGATTTCAATCTGGTCGACACGCTACCGCCCGAGATCGTTTACATGGGCAATCTCGTGACCTCCCCCACAGCGACGATCAACACCGAGCCAACCGCGGGCCAACCCGCAGGCACAGGTAACAACACCCTCGACCTTACATTCGCATCCATTGTGGGCGATCCCGTCACGGGTAATGCTGTCGTGACGTTCGACTACTACATCGATGAAACCGCAGCCGGCACGACGACCCCAACCATTCCCGTGAACTCAGGCGATCCCGCAAACGTGGCCAACACCGTGACGGGCAGTGGCCAATGGGATCCGTTGGACACGAACGACCCAGTTGAGACGATCTCAGCCACCGCAACCAACCGCCAAGAGGCCGTCTCACTCGCGGTTCAGAAAAGCGCAACACTGGTGGATGACACCAATCTGACCGGTGTTATCAGCCCCGATGACGTCTACCGCTTCACACTCGACATCCAAGTCTCCGACTACTTTACCTATGGCGACATCACGGTCACGGATGTGCTTGGGAATGGATGGGAATACCTTAATACCAGCAGTTACGCGCCGACCTTGACCACCACCGAAAGCAGCGGTGGTGCCGTGACGAACGCCGCTTTGCTCCCGCAGGAAACGACCAACTTTGACACCAATACCGGCAAGACGACCGTTGTGTGGGATATCAGCCAAGCCCTCGTGGACGCAGGCTCTGACGCGATCCTGACCGGCGATGATGCTGACGGCACCCCGGGTGGCACCAGTACCACAGCCACGATCACGTACTACGCCCGTATCCTTGGGAACCTAACGGACGATGGCAACATTGGTGAAATCCCGTTTACGCAGGGCGATCTGTTGCGCAACACCGCCACGATTTCGGCCAGCGTTCGGGACAACGGTGATCCGACCAGCATCCTAGGGACCGAAACTGACGATACCCGCACTTCGCTGCAAACACCCTTTGGTCAGATCGACAGCAAAACGGTTTCCTTCATCAACGGTGCAGCCCCCACGCCCGGCTTGGCGATTGCGGCGGGCGATGAGGTCACGTTCAGCATCATCTACACTGCCCCCCTTGGGTCGTATGAAGACCTCGAGATCATCGATAACCTGCCCCAAAACGTGTTCGATTCCACGGAAATCACCACGTTCAACAACATCGTCAGTGGCACCCCCCCGGCTGCAGGTATGGCCCAATTCGGCCTTGCTTCGCAGGACTACGTAGATGCAGGCGGCGGCCCACCGACCCTGTCTGGCGTGCCAAACGACAACCAGATCAACTACGATTTCGGCACATTCACCGCAGAGCCCCGCGAAACGGTGCAGATCGAAATCCTGTTCACCACCACTGTGATCGACGCCATTTTTGCCGATGGCTTGATGCTGACCAACCAAGCAACAGCGTTTGAGGACAATGTGGTCAACGGCATGGTCGATACGACCGCCATCGCAAACTTTGTTTATGGCCAACCGGAACTAGCCATCACCAAGGGCGTGATTGCCACCGACAGCACAGACCCTGACATTGCTTTTTCCGCGACCGAAGGCCCAGTGACCTTTAGCGCGCCCGGTACCAACGGGGTACGGTTCAGCGGCACGATCAGTTCAGATGCCCTCGATACAACACCTATAGATGCTGACCTTGAAGGCATCGACGCGGGCGATCATGTGACCTTTGCGATTGTGGTCGAAAACACGGGCAGAGCCCCCAATGGCGCCTTTGACGTTACCATCACTGACACCCTGCCCACCGGCTTTACGGTGCCATCGGGCGGGTTGAACCTATCGGTGACAGACGGCACAGGCACTCGCGCGATCAGCTACACCGGTGATCTGTTTTCCGGTGGCATCGTATTGGATGATCGCAGCTCTGAGGGGGCATTGTCGGCCTTTGACAGCACCTCCGGCGATAATCTTGTGGTCATCACCTACGATCTTTTGGCTGAACAAACTGTAACGGCCGGCGACGTGATGGAAAACACAGCCACGGTCACGAATTTTACAGCCTTTGAAAGTTCGGTTGGGAGCACTGCCATCAACCGCGCCGATGCCAGCCTGACAGATACTGCCGAGGCAGAGGTCGATGAGGTCGACATCGTCAAAACCCTCAAGAACCGCGAGTTCGGTGAGCAGCGCGTCAATGAGGTCATGGTCGGTGAGGAATTCACCTTTGAAGTCAGCATCGACTTGCCCGAAGGCAGTTATGAGAATGTGATCCTGTCGGATGAAGTCAGCGTCGGCGGCGTGTTTGGCGATTTTGACATGCTCTCCGCGGTTATTACCGGCTGGAACACAACCGCCCTAACCTCATCAAACGGGATCACCCTTGGCAGCGTGCGTATTTCGCGGAAGCTGGGCAGTGATTTCGCGCGATCTCGGGCACGCGTT
>NZ_CEZFMW010000191.1:0-3762 GCF_982993085.1 Thalassobacter sp.
ATGATCACCGACATGGCATACTCGATGAACGAGTTCTTCATTTCATCGGTGATATTGATCTGTGGTCCGGCATGGGTGCTGATTGGCCCGCCGCCCTCTGAATTTTCATCATTGTTTTCAGGGGTTTGTGGGGTATCGGTCACGCGGCCTCCGTGGACCTGTCGGTCCCGCTAGATTTGGTTCCCTGCACTATAGCAGCCCCTTTATATGGGGTGCAATGCCCAAGAATGCTGCCGGTGGCACCGGTCGGGGGTGAGTGCTAACACTCTGTGTTTGTTGACTATTCACCAATTTGTGGCAAGCTGAGCCTGTAAGGCAACATATCGGAGTGTCCTATGGAAACTGAATTGATGCTAAAGGGGTATGGTTTAACGACCGCGCAGATGTATTATCACATGCCGGATTATGCCCATGTTCTCAATACCTTCACCTGGCAAGAGTATGATATTGGGCCGGATTACCCCAAGCTTTTTAAGTTCATTGAATTTTGGCAGCGTGAGATTGAAGGTCCGCTTCATTCCGTCGAATTTACCCATCGCAAGATGATCGCACCGGGGGAATGGCGCAACGTCACGGTTGAGTTTACGCTTCACTAGCGCGGGCGCGCCAGGCCGCCCAATCCTCGGGTGTATCTAGGTCTGTAATCGCGTGTTCAGCGGGCAGGGCGATGCGGCGGGCGCCATTGGCCTGTACGATGGGTTTTGCCCCGGCATCGCCCGTCAATTGCGCGATATCGGCGTAGTATTTAGCCGGAAAAATCACAGGCTGGCCGGGCCGGCCGTCTGCGGTGGTCGCTTGGATAATATCCTCAGGGTTGGCGCGATGGGCGGCCAGCAAGGTTTCCATGTCTTTGGTGGTGATATCGGGCATATCGGCCAGAACGACCATGGCCGCAGGGGCCGTGCAGCCTGCAATCCCGGCCCGAAGGGAGGCGGACATGGCCCGCTCCGGTGTTGTGATGACCCGCGCGGGGCTATCGGTGATCCAAGCGCGCCGCTTTGCATCACCCTCATGCAGGACAACGGTCACATCACCACTGGCCGCACAACACCGCCGCAGCTGCCGCAGGATCAGGGGTGTTCCGTCAATAAATTCAAGGAGTTTATCGGCGGGCTTCATTCGGGTCGAAGCGCCCGCCGCCAAGAGGATAATGGCCACCTCTGTCATGTTGTCACCCGTGTGCGCAGATCGCGTAGTGTAGCCCATTGGCTTATTGCGAGCCCTGTCAGGATCAGCGCGAGGGCTGCGAAAAACCGCCCCGGCAGAGCTTCGGACAGGATCAGCGCGCCAAGGATCATGGACCACACCGGGACCTGATAGTTGACCAACGTCATAAAGCTTGGCCCCGCCGTGCGGATCACCGCGACCCGCAAAAGGGCCGCAAACGCGGTGGGCAAAAGGCCCAGCAGGATGATCGCAAGCGTGGGGATCGTCGCCGTGGGCGTGGGCACACCCTCGGTCAGCAGCATCAGTGGGATCAGAACGACTGCGCCCAGCAATAGACCCACTGCGGACAGCACAATGGCGTCAATCGCAGGGGTTAGTCGCGTCGCGATGGATGAGATGGCGTAGCACATCGCCGCGGCAAGGCACGCCAACCGCCCCAAGGCGACCAAATCACCGCTACCGGCGGCGAAAATACCGGGTCCAAGCAGGACCAGAGCCCCCGCAAACCCCATCAAAAAGCCCAACGTCTTGCGCAGGCTCAGTGCGTCGCCCGGCACCATGAAATGGGCAAACGGCAGCACGAACAATGGCACCGCCGCCATCGAAAGCCCGGCAAATGCCGAGGGCACATGCTGTTGCCCCCACGCCAGCAAAACAAACGGGATCGCCGTGGAAAACAAAGCGCCCACAACCACATAGACGAACAATCGCCACGACCAGCGCGGCCAAGGCCGCCGTAATGCCACGCACAGTGCCAGTAGGGTGAATGCGCCCAATGTCGTGCGCGCGCAGGCCACCGTGATCGGGCCGTAGCCGCGCAATGCGACCGAGATCACCATGAATGTACCGCCCCAGATCAGGCCAAGGACCGCGATCGAGAGCCAGTTTGCCGGAGTGGGCGCAGAGACGGGAGTGCTGTTCATAGCCGCGATGTACCTTGCGCGCGACGCCTGCGCCAGAGCCACATTTCGTGGCCAAGATTTGCCTCACGCTAACGTAAGGTCAATTGTTTGGCCGCATCACGCTCTTTCAGGCTAATATCTTGTTCAGGGCCCCACAGAAGCGCCCACGCCTTTTCATAATTTTTTGGGAGGATCCCTCATGACTTTATCAAAGATCACGGCGTCTGCCGTGGCGCTTGCCCTGACAGTTCCCATGGCGGCGGCAGAAACGTGGACGCTGAATGGTGATATGTCGAACATCGCGTTCGGCTCGGTCAAGAACGAATACAACGGTGAGGTACACCGCTTTAGCACCCTTTCCGGCAGCGTCGATGCGCAGGGGCAGGTGGTAGTGTCCGTGCCGCTGACCTCGGTCGAGACGATGATCGACATCCGCAACGAACGCATGCGTGAGTTAGTGTTTAAAAACAGCCCCACAGCAACTGTTTCAGCCACGGTTGATATGGTCGCGCTGGACAAATTGGGTGTGGGCGAAAGCATGGTCACCGAGACAGAAGGCACCCTGTCGCTCTTGGGGCAGGAGGTCGCGATCTATAGTGATTTGTTCGTGATCCGTGTGGGTGAGGACAAGGTGATGGTCACGACCGACGGGATGCTGATGCTGGCAACCGATGAGCTGGGCGTCGATGCAGCGATTGATCAGCTTCAGGACATTGCGGGTCTTGATAGTATCACGCGCGTCTCTCCGGTGACGGTACGGCTGGTTTTCGACTCAGATACGCCCGGTAGTTAGACGCGCAGGCTGCGTATTTTACTCACCTCGTGCACAATGCTGCCGGGATCATAGCTTTGATCTCGGTGGCTCGCCAAGCCACCACAGATTCGCCGCATTTCCCTTCGAAACTTTTTGTTTTCAAACAATTATCTTTGTTGCGCCACATTTGCTCTCTATTCGTTCAAACCAATTAACCACGTTTGAAGAAAGAGAATTCAATGATCGTGATAAAGCCAATTTTGGCATCCGCATGTATGGCGGCGTTCATGGCTTTGGCCAGTTCGGCATCCGCTGCAACCGTCGTTTCCGGCACCGTGTGTGAGGGCGGCGTCGCGCCCGCGATTTCGGCCTCTGCGTGTGACATGACGCTGGGGGATTTTGGAAATACACCGTCGAGGTTTGTCCTGACGCCGGGTGGGGCCTTTGGCCTATATGGTGGCGTGGCGAATGGCAGCCGCGCGGACCAGTACCTTGATACTTGGATGATCGATTTCGGTGCAGATCGCTACAATCTATCGTTCAACTGGGCGCCCAAACGCAACAGCAACTTCGACGGATTTTTGTTTGTAAACAATGCGTCATACGCGTTTGATACGGCCATTAATCCCACGGGCGCCAGCATTTCGCTTGGCGCGCTCAGCGGGTCAGTGGCGTTCATCGTGAACCCCATCTTGGGCTCATTCCTGCCCCAAGAACGCGGCACGTGGGATCTTCAGGTTTCACCTGTGTCGCTGCCTGCAAGCCTGCCATTGCTGGCGCTGGGTCTGGGTGGCTTGGCCTTTGCGCGCAGGCGTGCTGCGGCCTAGGGCAAAGCACGCGACCTACCTGACAACAAAAAAGGGCGCCCCAATTGGGACGCCCTTTCGCATGTCTCAAGCGCGGTCTTAGTTGCGCTCTTTGTCGACCATTTTGCCTGCG
>NZ_CEZFMW010000192.1:0-3659 GCF_982993085.1 Thalassobacter sp.
GATGAGACTGGATTTGCTGCACAGTGTCCATACCCACGGACACAATAATCAGGATCGATGTACCGCCAAAGTAGGCCGTGATCGCCAACTCGTGACGCACCATCTCTGGGATCAAACACACCAGCGCCAGATAACCTGCACCCAGAACCAAAACGCGGTCTGTTACATAGGTCAGGTACTGAGCAGTCTTTGCACCAGGACGAATTCCAGGAATAAAGCCATTCTGGTTCTTGAGGTTATCCGCCACGTCTTCCGTCTTGAACGCGACGTTATGCGTGTAGAAGTACGTGAAGAACACAATCATCAGAGCAAAGAACAGCAGGTACAGGGGCTGACCAGGGCCGAAGTAGGCCAGGATCGTTGCCATGATGGGGCTGGTTTGCTGGCCTGAGAACGTACCGATTGTTGTTGGCAACAACAGCAAGGACGAAGCAAAGATCGCGGGGATCACACCAGCTGGGTTCACCTTGATGGGCAGGTGGCTATTGCCACCGTCATAGACCTTCATCCCCACCTGACGGCGCGGGTACTGGATGTGTATCTTGCGGAGCGATCGCTCCATAAAGACAACAAACGTCAGCGTGACTAACAGCATAGCAACGACGCCAAAGATGGCAGCAGTGGACAATGCACCAGTCCGGCCGCTCTCAAAGAACTGAGCAAGGGCGGAGGGCAGTTCAGCAATGATGCCAACAAAAATGATCAGTGAGATACCGTTACCGATCCCGCGGGCGGTGATTTGCTCACCCAGCCACATCAGGAACATCGTACCACCCACAAGAGTGATCACGCAGGCCGCACGGAAAAACAGGCCCGGATCGGTTACAAGACCACCAGCCTCAAGGCTGACTGCAATGCCGTAGGCTTGTACCGTCGCAAGAACCACGGTCCCGTAGCGCGTGTACTGGTTGATTTTTTTACGCCCTTGCTCACCCTCTTTCTTGAGTTGCTCAAGCTGGGGAACCATCGCAGTCATCAACTGGACGATGATCGAGGCCGAAATGTAAGGCATGATCCCAAGGGCAAACACACCCATCCGGGAAATCGCACCACCAGTGAACATGTTTAGCACACCACCCAAGCCAGCAGCGGCTTGGTCAAAGAATGCGCGCAGTTCCTGTGCGTCGATACCGGGGACAGGGATATATGTCCCGACACGGTAGATGATCAACAATCCGATCGTGAACACGATGCGTTGGCGAAGCTCTTTGGCTTTGCCAAATGCACTCCAGCTCATGTTCGCCGCCATTTGCTCTGCAGCAGATGCCATGCGGGCCCCTCTTTTCAATAGTTACGCCGCAGGAAGGTCGTCCCTACCCGCGGCGTCAGTAAAACGTCACTTTTGATGTAGGGGCCAGAAGCCCCGGTCACAAGCGCTTATTCTGCCGCAGGTGCCGCAACGGTGAGCGAGCCACCAGCTTTTGCAACAGCTTCGATCGCAGACTTAGACGCGCCAGTCACCGTGATCGTGGCTTTTGCGGTCAATTCGCCCTTTGCAAGAACACGGATACCGTCCAGCTTACGACGGACCAGACCCGAAGCGATCAGCGTATCTTCGGTGATATCGCCGGCTTCCAGTTTCTTGTCGTCGATGAATTTCTGGATCAGGCCCAGGTTCACAACAGCGAATGCTTTGCGGTTTGGCTTGTTGAAGCCACGCTTAGGCAGACGTTGGTAGAGAGGCATCTGGCCGCCCTCGTACCCTTTGATCGCAACACCCGAACGGGATTTCTGACCTTTGATACCGCGGCCACCCATTTTACCAGTGCCGGAACCGGGTCCACGGCCAACGCGTTTGCGTGCTTTTGTGGCGCCTGGGTTGTCGCGCAGTTCATTGAGTTTCATATCGCTTCTCCTATGCCGGACGCGCCCCCGAAGCGAATTGGGCGGACACGGCGTTCATGATTGATCTTATGCGGTCAGAGACTCGCCCCTCACCACCGGGTGCGTATAGGACGGCTTCTGGCTGAACTCAACACCCATTTAAACGGCCCACCTCCTGTCAAGGAAAACCACAACGATGGGAGCAAAAGGTAAGGAATTCCTTGGGTCAGTTTTCCCTTACTTACTCGCGCGTTGGATACGGTGCTACGAAAACGAATACGCCAATGTGCGTGCGGGCGTCCGGTGACACCCCAAAGTCTCAGGTAACGAGTATCGCCCCTCGGGCGAGTAAGGATGCAGTATGGCGGTCAGTGCTTTGCCCGCTCCGGTTCTGTGCGGTTTGATCGCAGGACTTTTGAGCCTTTATGGGTACATCCCCTATATCTACGACACGCTCCGCGGGCGCTGCCGTCCTCAACGATCAAGCTGGCTGATTTGGTCTGTTCCAAGCTGTGTGTTTTTCTACACACATGTCACCGAAGGCGCCGGCGCTTCGCTGTTTTTTGCGGCCGTACAATGTGTCTGTACGGTGATCGTATTTCTGACCTCACTGCGGTGGGGCATGGGCAGTTTCCTACGGGCACCAGATATTTGCGCCATCGGTGTGGCATGTATTGGCCTTGTTTTGTGGTACTGGACAAACGACCCGCTGATCGCGCTTGGCCTATCCATCCTCGTGGGAATGAGCGGTGGCACCATGACCGTCATAAAAGCGTACAAACGCCCTCACACAGAGTCCTTTGGGCCCTGGGTCATCGCGGCGGTGGCTTCTACACTATCGCTCGTCGCGGTGGGTGAGATGAACTGGGTCTTGCTCGCCTACCCGGCCTACTTGTGGACCCTACGCGTGATAATCGTCGGCGCGATGGTCCTGTCACCCTACCGCAGCCCCCCCGAGGCAACATGGGGCGGTGAGTTCGTGCGTGCGCCCGACAGTCGCTTGCGCCGTCCGGCCACCTAATGCCACCCAAGCGTCACCGCTAAATGCAAAACGCCCCGCTGTTAAGCGAGGCGTAAAGTGTTGGCTAAGCGGGACAAACCCGCAAAACCTTATTCTTTGACTTCGATGATCTCAACCAGATGCGGGATCTTGTTGACCATGCCGCGAACAGAAGGTGTATCTTCGAGTTCACGGGTCTTGTGCATCTTGTTCAGGCCCAGACCGATGAGCGTTTCACGCTGCTTGGCGGGGCGACGGATCGGAGAGCCGATCTGTTTGACGACGATAGTACCCATGACTTAGGCCTCCTCAGCGACTTGAGCGGATGCCTCGGGCGCTTCGTCACGCTTGGGCAGGATGTCAGCCACTTTTTTACCGCGACGCGCAGCGACCGAGCGAGGGCTCGCTTCTTTGCGCAGGCCGTCGATGGTGGCGCGGATCATGTTGTAAGGGTTCTGCGAACCTTGGCTTTTGGCCACAACGTCTTTGATGCCGAGCATCTCGAACACAGCACGCATTGGACCACCAGCAATGATCCCGGTACCCTCTGGGGCTGTCCGCATGATCACTTTTCCGGCGCCGTGGCGGCCTTCCATGTCGTGGTGCAGCGTACGACCGTCACGCAGAGGCACACGTACCATTTGACGCTTAGCTTGTTCGGTGGCTTTACGGATGGCCTCGGGGACCTCCTTGGCCTTACCTTTGCCGAAGCCCACACGACCGCGTTGATCGCCAACGACCACAAGTGCAGCAAAGCCAAAACGCTTACCACCTTTAACGGTCTTGGAGACGCGGTTGATCGCGACAAGGCGATCTGCGAATTCCGGAGTTTCTT
>NZ_CEZFMW010000193.1:0-3601 GCF_982993085.1 Thalassobacter sp.
GCCAAAAGGCACGCTCAGAGGCGGCTAAGAAGCAGGCTTGCGTCTAGGAGAGCGTTGGCTCTGCCGGTGGGGATATGTGGACGCTGTGTCATAGGGCGTCATCATACGTCTGCGATGCGGTTTGAAAAGAGGTTAAATCAAATTGTCTTGAGAAACCCCCGCGCTAGGTGCGGGTCATGGAAAAAGCATTGGTGATAGGAGCGTCCGGCGGGATCGGGCAGGCGTTGGTGGCCGAATTGGCGCAGCGCTATGAAGTAACAGCCCTTTCGCGCAGCAAGGACGGGCTAGACGTGACCGATGAGGCCAGTGTTTCGGCCGCTTTGGGCGCGTTAGAGGGGCCGTTTGCGCGGATCATCGTGGCCACTGGCGCGCTTGAAATTGATGGCCATCAACCCGAGCGGACGATCAAAGCGCTTGAGCCAGAGGCGATGATGGCGCAATTCCGGCTCAACACTTTGGGGCCCGCGCTGGTGCTGAAACATGTTTGGCGGTTGATTCCGCGCAAATCGCCCAGCGTGATTGCGGTTTTATCCGCGCGCGTCGGCAGTATCGGCGATAACCAAATCGGCGGCTGGGTCAGTTACCGCACCGCCAAGGCGGGGGTGAACCAAGTCATCCACACCGCCGCGATTGAACTGGCGCGAACGCACACACAGGCCTGTCTGATAGCACTCCATCCCGGTACTGTGGCCACGCCGTTTACGCAGAAATATCTGGGCCGTTACCCCTCGGTTCCCCCGCACGAAGCCGCCGCCAACATCAGTCATGTGCTGGATGCGCGCGGCCCCCAAGACACAGGCCAATTCTACGATTGGGCCAATACACAGGTGCCGTGGTGAAACTTATCTTGGTGCTGGGCGACCAGCTGTCCCCCGAACTCAGCGCGCTGCGTGAGGCTAATAAAACCCGCGACGTGGTGGTCATGGCCGAGGTCATGGAAGAGGCATCCTACGTCCCCCATCATCCCAAAAAGATCGCCTTTCTTTTCGCCGCCATGCGCAAATTCGCTGCCGAACTGCGGGCCGATGGCTGGAACGTGCGCTATTTCACGCTGGATGACGGCCATACCAGTATCGTGTCGGCCCTGTTGGCCGTCGCAGGCGATACCGGCGCGGCCGAGGTGCTGGCCACGGAACCCGGCGAATGGCGCGTGATTTCCGCGCTAGAGGACAGTCCCGTGCCGGTGCACCAGTTCCCAGACGACAGGTTTCTGTGCAGTCACACCGAATTCGACGCATGGGCCGAGGGGCGCAAACAGCTCCGGATGGAGTATTTCTATCGCGATATGCGCCGCAAAACCGGGCTGTTGATGGAGGGTGACCAGCCCGAAGGGGGCAAGTGGAACTACGATCACGACAACCGTAAACCCGCCCCCGATGAGGTCACGCACGAAGGCCCGCTTCAGTTCCAAACTGACGCCACCACGCGTGAAGTGCTGGATCTGGTTGAGGCGCGGTTCGCGGACAACTTCGGCACGCTGCGGCCATTTTCTTTTGCGACGGACCGAGCCGGTGCACGGGCGGCGCTCCAGCATTTCATCGACCACGCCTTGCCTAAATATGGCGACTTTCAGGATGCGATGCTTACGGACAATCGCTTTCTCTACCACTCGGTCATTTCGATGTATATCAACGCAGGCCTTCTGCCGTGGCGCGAAGCCTGCGATGCCGTCGAAGCAGCCTACAGGGCAGGACATGCGCCCCTGAACGCGGTTGAGGGGTTTATCCGACAGATTATCGGGTGGCGCGAATACATGCGCGGCATCTATTTCCGCGAAGGCCCCGATTACATGCACCGCAACGTGCTGGGCCACACCCGCAAACTGCCCGCACTATATTGGGGCGCCGACACGCGAATGAAATGTATGTCCACCGCCGTCGCCGCCACCCGCGATGAGGCCTACGCCCACCATATCCAACGGCTCATGGTGACGGGGAACTTTGCGCTCTTGGCGGGGATTGATCCGTTTGAAGTGCACGAATGGTATCTTGCGGTCTATGCGGATGCCTACGAATGGGTCGAAGCCCCCAATGTTATTGGCATGAGCCAATTTGCCGACGGCGGCATCGTGGGGTCCAAGCCCTATGTGTCGGGGGGCAACTACATCAACAAGATGTCGGACCACTGCAAAACCTGCGCCTATAAGGTGAAGGAAAAGGTCGGCGATGATGCCTGTCCGTTCAATGCACTCTACTGGGCGTTTCTCAATCGTCACCGGGAACGGTTCGCCAAAAACCCGCGTATGGCACAGATGTACCGGACGTGGGACCGGATGGACGACACGCACTGCGCCGAGGTTTTGGATCGTGCGGAACGGTTCCTTGCGAAGATGGAGCAAGGCGAAAGCGTTTAGACTTTTCCGCATAAATCCCGCGAGCGTGCCCATATTTCGCCACCCTTGCCTGTCACCTTTGCACCATCGAGAACACAAAAACGGGCAGAACTCTCATGTTTGCAAAACTGATCCGCAGCGTCACAGGCGACGCAGACAAACGCGCCCAAGATGCGCAAACCGTTGCTGCCGCCGCTCTGCGCAAGCTAGAGGCCGCAGCAGAGGCTGAGGCGAATGCGCTGCGCGGTTCCGGCTCATGGGATACGGATTACATGCCCGCGCAGGAAATGCAGCCCCTGCCACGCACGGCACCAGCGGCACCCAAGCCGCCCGCCCGTGTGGCGATCCATGCCATGCGTCTGATGACACCCGGCCATCTGGCGGTGTTCAACATGATTACCGACCGGCTTGAGGTTGAGGCTCCCGATATGACCCTCCATGCACAGGTGTCGCTGGATGCGTTCCTGCATGTGGATCGTCGTGCGGCGCAAACCGACCAAGATGCGGTGCGCGCAGGATTTGTGGCGCAACGGGTGGATATCTTGATCCTCGATGACGCAGGGCTGCCGGTTGCAGCACTCGACTTTGTTGGCAACGCGCGGGATGCGGGGCCATTGGCCGATGCAAAAGCCGCCGCATTAGAGGAAGCCGGGATCGGCTACGTCACCGCCAACGAACTAACTGCGCCAGACGATATCTGGACGCAGGTGTTCGCGCATCTCTACCTAGAGGATGATGACCTGCCCCAAGCCAAGCCTTCGGACGTCGCGGTCTAGCCGTCGTTGCCGCTGTCGGGCGTGGCCGCATCTGACGGGGCCTCGTCTGACGGGGCGTCGTCTGAGGGCGGCTCATCAGCGGGAGCTTCAGCTTCGGTAGGGGCCTCAGCAGCGGTGCCGACCTGTGGCGTTGGGTCGGTTTCCTGCGCCGGGGCCTCCGTTTCGGCGGCCAATGCGGACAGGCGTCCCTGATCCCACTCACCGCTTTCGATCTCGCCGGTGGCGTACCGCATGGTGCCGGGGCCCTGACGTTTGCCCTTGGCAAAACTGCCTTCATATACGTCGCCGTTTGAATAGGTCGCCGTGCCTTGGCCGTGAATCTCACCGGCCTGCCAGCCGCCCTGATAGACAAAGCCATCCGCCATCGTGATCTTGCCCTCACCGTCGCGCTGGCCTTGCTCAAATGTCCCGACATAGATCGTGCCATCTGCATACGTGGCGGTGCCCATGCCGTGGCGCAGCCCGTCTTCCCACGCGCCGTCATAGCGGTAGC
>NZ_CEZFMW010000194.1:0-3595 GCF_982993085.1 Thalassobacter sp.
GCCAATGTTAACGTGCGGTTTAGAACGTTCAAACTTTTCCTTAGCCATGGGTGGCTCCTCTGTTTTCTTGTGATGCGGCGGACCAAATCCGCCCTACTGGGACGTGGTAGGGCGGGACTTGCGTCCCGCCGCACCGCTTAGGCGTATTTCTTCTGGATCTCTTCGGAGATGTTGTTTGGCACTGCTTCGTAGTGATCAAACTGCATCGAGAACTGAGCGCGGCCCGAAGACATGGAGCGCAGCGTGTTAATGTAACCGAACATGTTTGCCAGGGGCACCATGGCTTCGATTGCGATCGCATTGCCGCGGTTGTCTTGGCCCTGAACTTGACCACGACGGGACGTCAGATCACCGATGATACCACCTGTGTACTCTTCGGGTGTGATCACTTCGACCTTCATGATGGGCTCAAGCAGTTTCGCACCGGCTTTGCGCATACCTTCACGCATACACATACGCGCTGCGATCTCAAATGCCAGAACGCTGGAGTCAACATCGTGGAACTTACCGTCGATCAGCGACACTTTGAAGTCGATCACGGGGAAGCCAGCCAGAGGACCGGAGTCCATCACCGATTTGATGCCTTTTTCCACACCAGGGATATATTCCTTGGGTACGGAACCACCGACAATCTTGCTCTCGAAGGAGTAACCCTCGCCGGGCTCTGTCGGGGTGATGATCAGTTTCACCTCACCGAACTGACCGGAACCGCCAGATTGTTTCTTGTGCGTGTAGGTGTGCTCAACCTCGTGACCGATGGTCTCGCGGTAGGCAACCTGTGGCGCACCGATGTTGGCTTCGACTTTGAACTCACGCTTCATGCGGTCGACTAGAATGTCGAGGTGCAATTCGCCCATACCCTTCATGATCGTCTGGCCAGACTCGAGGTCAGTTTCGACGCGGAAGGAAGGATCTTCGGCCGAGAGACGCTGGAGCGCGATGCCCATTTTCTCTTGGTCGCCCTTAGTTTTGGGCTCAACGGCGATCTCGATCACTGGATCGGGGAAGGTCATCGTTTCCAGAACAACCGGATCGCTTGCAGAGCAAAGCGTGTCACCAGTTGTCGTGTCTTTCAGACCACCCAGAGCGATGATGTCGCCCGCAAAGGCCTCATCGATCTCTTCACGGTTGTTGGAGTGCATCATCATCATCCGGCCAACGCGCTCTTTCTTCCCCTTAGTGGAGTTAAGCATGTTGTCGCCCTTGGAGAGCGTACCGGAATAAATCCGAGTGAATGTCAGCGACCCAACAAAGGGGTCGTTCATGATTTTGAACGCCAGGCCAGAGAACGCCATTTCATCGTCCGCACGACGCGGGATGTCACGGGTTTCAGTCTCATCACCGGGTTTGAAGCCCATGTAATCAACAACGTCCAGCGGGCTGGGCAGGTAGTCAATCACGGCGTTGAGCAGAGGCTGAACGCCTTTGTTTTTGAACGCGGAACCACCAAGCACGGGCACGAATGCCATCGCCAGTGTACCCTTACGCAGCAGAGCGCGCAGTGTTGGTACGTCGGGCTCATTGCCTTCGAGGTATTCCATCATGGCTTCGTCGTCCATTTCGACGGCAGCCTCGATCATTTTACCGCGCCATTCGTCAGCCATGTCTTTGAGGCTGTCACGCACAGGTACTTTGATCCAGGATGCACCCAGATCTTCGCCCTGCCAGAGCCACTCTTCCATGGTTACGAGGTCGATCAGACCTTCAAGCTCGGTTTCCGCGCCGATTGGAATGCCGACGGGCACAGCGTTTGCGCCGGTACGGTCTTCGATCATGCGAACGCAGTTAAAGAAATCTGCGCCGATTTTGTCCATTTTGTTCACGAACACCATCCGTGGGACCTTGTAGCGGTCAGCCTGCCGCCACACGGTTTCGGTCTGGGGTTCAACACCAGCGTTCGCATCCAGCACGCACACTGCGCCATCAAGAACAGCCAGCGAACGCTCAACTTCAATAGTGAAGTCAACGTGGCCGGGGGTGTCGATGATGTTCAAGCGGTGCTTGGGGCTGTCGGCTTCGGTGCCGTTTTCAGTGCGTTCCCAGAAGGTGGTGGTCGCAGCAGAGGTGATCGTAATACCACGCTCTTGTTCCTGCTCCATCCAGTCCATGGTCGCTGCACCGTCGTGCACCTCACCGATGTTGTGGGATTTGCCGGTGTAATACAGGATCCGCTCCGAACAGGTGGTTTTACCTGCGTCGATGTGGGCCATGATCCCAAAGTTACGATAGAATTCGAGGGGATAGTCGCGTGCCATTGGCTCGGTCCTCAAGAGGGAGAAGAAAAAGGAAGAAGGAGGCCCTGAGATGGGCCTCCCGAAAGGCGATTACCAGCGGTAGTGGCTGAACGCTTTGTTTGCGTCGGCCATTTTGTGCGTGTCTTCGCGCTTTTTCACGGCGGAACCGCGCGACTGGACAGCATCAATCAGCTCACCAGCAAGACGCTCTTCCATCGTGTTCTCATTGCGGCCGCGCGATGCGGTGATGAGCCAACGGATGGCGAGAGCTTCGCGGCGCTCGGGGCGCACTTCAACGGGCACCTGGTAGGTAGCACCACCCACACGACGCGAACGAACCTCAACAGCAGGCTTCACGTTGTCGAGGGCTTCGTGGAAGACCTCTACAGGTGCGCGCTTGAGTTTGGCTTCGACACGATCGAAAGCACTGTAAACAATGCGCTCGGCGGTGGATTTTTTGCCGTCCAGCATGAGGTTGTTCATGAACTTAGTCAGAACGGTATCACCATACTTGGCGTCGGGCAGAACGGGGCGCTTTTCAGCGGCGTGACGACGAGACATCTATAGACCCTCTTATTTAGGACGCTTGGCGCCGTATTTCGAACGACGCTGACGGCGGTCTTTGACGCCTTGCGTATCGAGCACACCACGCAGGATGTGATAGCGCACACCGGGAAGGTCTTTTACACGACCGCCACGGATCAGAACCACAGAGTGCTCCTGAAGGTTGTGGCTTTCACCAGGGATGTAAGAGATGACCTCGAAACCGTTCGTCAGGCGCACCTTGGCCACTTTCCGCATAGCCGAGTTCGGCTTTTTGGGAGTGGTGGTGTAGACGCGCGTGCAGACGCCGCGTTTCTGAGGGCATTGCTCGAGGTGCTGCGACTTCGAGGTTTTACGCTTTGGCTGCCGCGGTTTGCGGATCAGCTGTTGGATTGTTGGCATTCCGGGGTCCCCGTGTTGCACCAGGTCAAATTCTCATATGGCCCCACGTGGGTGATGTGCCAAAAGCCAAAAGCCGCCTGTGCTTGACATCCGATCTAAGCACCGCGGTTGCGTTACAGAGGGTGCGCGTAACATTAACACGGACCGTGACCACACATATCTGGCAAGAGCACATGGGGAACGATACATCGGCCCCCTGGCCAAGTGCGCGTGGTGTAGGGGGATTCACGCAAGGTGTCAACAGCTGGCCCCCGCCGAAGCCAAGAGCAAAACGCAGCCCCCTGCCCCAGCGCCGTTCTTGCCGCAATATCAGCGCTCAATGGCAGCGTTATATGTGCTGTTTCCGCAGTTCTAGGCGCATATTGCAGGGGGCAGACTAGGAAAGCACACTCGACAGTCATAGCCGATTCTAAATG
>NZ_CEZFMW010000195.1:0-3503 GCF_982993085.1 Thalassobacter sp.
TGACAGCAATGAGTTCCCCCGCCAGTTTGCTGGACGACGACACGATCGCGCGTGAAGCGCGACGAATTTTAAGAAGGCTTTGCGAACGTGATGCCGTCCTCGTCGTCAGCCATGAAATGGACCGCGCCGTTGTCCTGCGCCAACCTGACGATGAGGCACCGACGCGTACAGCAGTCGTGCCCCGGCCCGTGGCACAAGCATTCGCGCTGAAAGACTGGATCAGTTGTTACGCGGCAGGCAAGGTTACGCGCTATCGGATCACCGAAGCTGGGCGCGCAGCGCTCAAGCGGTTCTTGGCGGAGGATCACAAGCGCAAGATTGAACAGCGCGGTATGGCCGAAGCACCGTCGCCGTTTTTGACCCAACACGTCGAGTGGGGTGAGCGGACAATCCCCGGCACGGATGAAACAGTGCGTGTCAATCTGGCCGAAAGCCCCCTGGGTGCCCTTGCGCGCAAGAAAGACAAGAATGGTGAGCCATTCTTGAACATGAACTTGGTCCTTGCTGGCGAACGTCTGCGCGAAGATTTTGAAGCCGCGCAAATGGGGGCCCGTGTCGGCCAGAACTGGGAAAGGTTCCTCACGCCCGGGGATTGTGGCAGCTTTGGTGCCAAGGGGCCTGCGTCGGGGCCGATGGATGCGCGTGCACGGGTACACGCCGCCCTACAGGACCTTGGGCCGGGCCTTGGCGATGTCGTCCTGCGCGTCTGTTGCTATCTTGAAGGGCTTGAGGCGGCTGAAAAGCGCATGGGCTGGGCGGCGCGTTCGGGTAAAATCGTGCTCCGCATCGCGCTACAGCGCCTAGAATTGCATTATGCGGGTCTTCGATAGGCGACGCATCCTGCGCAGAGAAAGCCCGCCTTTGGGGCTAGTCGTTTGGATGGCACCGATTTTGTGGCGATCCTTGTAGAGGTTCAAAGCCCGGTGGTGACGTGAAAAGTGTGAGTATTGTTGATGGGGTCGCAGGGAGCGGCCCTTTGTTTCGTTCGAACATGGGTGGCTTGGCCCTGCGTCGGTTTTTTGGATCACTCAATTGGGGGCCGCCTAGACCATCTCGCTCGTAACACGGCTAGGATCAAAGGTCGAAAGATCTTGGTTGCGCAGGATGACGACTGTGTCACCGTCGGTGTTTCGATATTCGATATCAGAGCCGACCTGCACCGGGGTCATGACAATGTCTGGCCCTGTCGCGGAGGCTTCAATCGTCAGCTGGTCCGCGGTGTCATTATAGTCGGTGATGATGACCGGATCGCCGGTGCGCTCCGCAAGAAGGATGAACACATCACTGCCGTCGCCGCCCTCGGCTTCATCCCCGCCGCCCAGGATCATTATATCATTTCCGTCGGCGCCAAATACGGTATCGCTGACGCCGTCGTCGGGCAATGTGGCTTGGAACAGTCCTTCAGGCTGGATGCTGGTCTCAGCGAACTCAAACCATTCCGCAAGACTTAGGTCACGTTCCCCCAGGGTACCGGCAAAGAGGATGTCGTTGCCTTCGCCACCGTTTAGTACATCCGCGCCGTTACCACCCGTAAGGACATCGTCACCAAGGCCGCCGTCCAAGGTATCGGCCCCGTCGCCGCCAAAGAGAAAGTCATCCCCCGCACCGCCGTCCAAAGTGTCGGACCCGGCGCCGCCATCCAAAAAGTCTCCGCCACTCCCACCCTCGATCCGGTCGGTACCGTCTTCGCCCA
The DNA here is from genome assembly GCF_982993085.1 of Thalassobacter sp. NCBI lineage: Bacteria > Pseudomonadati > Pseudomonadota > Alphaproteobacteria > Rhodobacterales > Roseobacteraceae > Thalassobacter > Thalassobacter sp. Next base: position 1,694 of record NZ_CEZFMW010000195.1, read on the forward strand.
CAAGAATATCGGCGTCTGCGCCCCCTTGGATCAGGTCATTCCCGGTGCCACCCAATAGGATGTTGATCCCATCGCCCCCCGAAAGGGTATCATCGCCTGTCCCGCCGTTAATCAGATCGGTGCCCGAACCGCCGATGAAGGTGTCGACGCCGTCGTCTAGGGTTCGGATGCGATCCAAGATGTCGTCACCACTTGTGTCAGGTTCATCCTCCATCTCACCAAATGCACCGCTTTCAACGGCGTCATCCGAGGCCGATCCGCCAAGGCCCATCATCAGGGGGGCCAAAAGAAATAATCCCAACAACTCTAGCATGAAAAAGCTCCGTCATAACGCGGTCCATGGTGATCAAACACAGGGACGAGAGAAAAGGTTAACGAAGTGTAGACAGAAAAACTGAGGTCGAAATTGGGCAGGTCTGTGTCGTGGCAACGAAAAAGGCGCGGCCCCTTTACGGCGCCGCGCCTTTTAAATTCTGAACTATCAGAGCCGCTTAGCGGTTTTCGACATCCACGTAGTCACGCTGCGTGGGGCCGGTGTATAGCTGCCGAGGGCGCCCGATCTTGTGGGCTGGATCCGACAGTTGCTCTTTCCACTGCGAAATCCAACCAACGGTCCGCGACAGCGCGAAGATCGGTGTGAACATCGATGTGGGGAAACCCATCGCCTCAAGAATGATGCCCGAATAGAAATCGACGTTCGGGAACAGCTTCTTCTCTGCGAAGTAAGGATCCTCAAGCGCGGCTTTTTCAAGCTCCTTGGCGACCTGCAACAGGGGGTTGTCTTCAACACCCATCAGCTCCAGCACCTCATCGGCGGACTGCTTCATTACCGTCGCGCGGGGATCGAAGTTTTTGTAAACGCGGTGGCCAAAGCCCATCAGGCGGAACGGATCGTTCTTATCCTTGGCACGGGCGATGAACTCGGGAATGCGGTCTGGAGTGCCGATTTCCTTAAGCATTTCGAGGCAGGCTTGGTTCGCGCCGCCGTGGGCAGGGCCCCAGAGACATGCAATGCCAGCAGCGATACAGGCGAACGGGTTCGCACCGGACGAGGATGCCAAACGCACCGTCGAGGTGGAGGCGTTCTGCTCATGGTCGGCATGGAGCGTAAAGATACGGTCCATCGCACGGGCGAGGATCGGATCAACCACGTAGTCTTCAGCCGGGACCGAGAAACACATGTGCAAGAAGTTGGCCGCGTAATCGAGGTCATTGCGCGGATACACAAACGGCTGCCCGATGGAGTATTTGTAGGCCATTGCAGCGATCGTCGGCATCTTGGCGATCAGGCGGTGCGAGGCGACCTCACGCTGCTGCGCGTCCGAGATATCGGTGCTGTCGTGATAAAACGCCGACATTGCGCCAACCACACCGACCATCGTGGCCATTGGGTGTGCGTCGCGACGGAAGCCACGGAAGAAGTTGTGCATCTGCTCGTGGATCATCGTGTGACGCGTGATTGTCGTCTCAAAATGTTCCAGCTCAGCGGCCGAAGGGAGCGCCCCGTACAGCAGCAAATAGCAGACCTCAAGGTAGTGGGATTTGCCCGCCAGCTGGTCAATGGGATAGCCGTAGTGCAGCAGAACGCCTTCGTCGCCATCGATGTAGGTGATGGCGCTGTCACAGGCGGCAGTCGATGTGAAGCCGGGGTCATAGGTGAAGACTTTGCCCTGTGCATATAGCTTGCGAATATCAAGCACATCAGGACCCAAGGTGGGGGAGTGGATTGGCAAGTCGAGTGTCGTGTCGCCGATCGTCAGCGTCGCCGTCTTAGGAGTATCAGCCATGGTTTTCCTCATATTAGGCCCAC
>NZ_CEZFMW010000196.1:0-1326 GCF_982993085.1 Thalassobacter sp.
CTTGCATGACAGGGGCAGGGCGGGTAGGTCACGCAAACTCCCGACATCTCAGCGCCTTCGATTCGAGCCGCGCTTGGTTTTTGGCGGGGCGAAGTGGGTTTAGTTGCCCGCGATGATGGAACTTTTCAGCCCGCTCGCCGGGTTTGGGGTAAAGGCAGAATGGCAAAACGGTGGTACTCCGTGTCGGTGCTCTCGAACTTCGAGAAACGCGTGGCCGAGCAGATCAGAACAGCGGTAGAAGAGAACGAGCTTCAGGACCAAATCGAAGAGGTTCTGGTTCCGACTGAAGAAGTTCTCGAAATTCGCCGTGGCAAGAAGGTCACCACTGAGCGTCGCTTTATGCCCGGTTACGTGCTGGTCCGTATGGAGATGTCCGATGAGGGCTATCACCTGATCAACTCGATCAACCGCGTCACTGGTTTCTTGGGCCCACAAGGCCGCCCGATGCCGATGCGTGATGCTGAGGTGAACGGTATTCTGAACCGTGTTGAAGAAGGTCAAGAGGCACCACGCAGCCTGATCAGCTTCGATGTGGGCGAAAACGTCAACGTGACCGATGGGCCGTTCGAAGGCTTCTCTGGTCAGGTCGAAGATGTGGATGATGAGGCACAGAGCCTCAAGGTGTCCGTGTCGATCTTTGGCCGTGCAACGCCCGTTGAATTGAAATTCACTCAGGTCACTAAGACGGCCTGATTGTCTGGCCGGGCTCACACCCGGCATCACTCGTGGGAGGCAAGGCGCGCGCGCGTGCCGGATCGGACCACACAACTGTAAGAAGTCTGCGACGCGTCACAGACTTGTTGGAAAAGGAGAGGCCTCATGGCCAAGAAACTTGCAGGCAAGATGAAGCTGCAAATTCCCGCCGGGAAAGCGAACCCTTCGCCCCCAGTTGGCCCCGCATTGGGTCAACGCGGCATCAATATCATGGAATTCTGTAAGGCGTTCAACGCTAAGACACAGGAAATGGAGGCCGGTGCGCCGTGCCCAACCGTGATCACGTATTATCAGGACAAGTCCTTCACGATGGACATTAAGACGCCGCCTGCGTCTTATTACCTGAAAAAAGCGGCTGGCCTGAAGCCCGTCGGTAAGCGTAACCGTCCTCGTGGCGCTGAGAATCCCGGCCGTGAGACAGTTGCCTCCGTGACCGTGGCTCAGGTGCGTGAAATCGCTGAAGCCAAAATGAAAGACCTCAACGCGAATTCCGTTGAAGGTGCTATGCAGATTATCCTGGGCTCCGCGAAGTCCATGGGCATCGAGGTAAAGTAAGATGGCAAAACTCGGAAAACGCACCCGCGCCGCCCGCGAAGCAGCAGCCGGCAAGGA
>NZ_CEZFMW010000196.1:1426-3485 GCF_982993085.1 Thalassobacter sp.
GATCTGATGGAGCAGGTTCAGTCCGGCAAAATCGACTTCGACCGTTGCATCGCGACACCAGACATGATGCCCATCGTTGGTCGTCTGGGTAAAGTGCTTGGCCCCCGGAACCTGATGCCCAACCCCAAGGTTGGCACAGTGACCATGGACGTCAAACAAGCTGTTGAAGACGCCAAAGGCGGTCAGGTTCAGTTCAAAGCAGAAAAAGCCGGTGTTGTGCACGCTGGCGTTGGTAAAGCGTCTTTTGACGAAGCCAAGCTGGTCGAGAACGTGCGTGCTTTCGTCGATGCGGTCGCCAAAGCGAAGCCTACAGGCGCCAAAGGTTCCTACATGCAGAAAATCGCACTTAGCTCGACAATGGGCCCCGGTGTGACGATCAATGTGGACAATGCTGCGGGCAACTAAGGCCTCACATTGAATGTATTTGAAGGGGCGTGCCATTGGCGCGCCCTTTTGCGTAGTGAGCATATGCCCGCCGCATCAACGATGTTTCTTTGGCGTTGTCCTTTTCTTTCCTGCTCATAACGATTAAACGACCACCTAAGGACACCCCGTGCGATTCGTATGTGGTGTCTTTGTTCGTCCAAGACGGTGGGTGGTATGCGGCCAAAAGCCAATTCCGTAAATCCTGCCTGAGACGGGAAGAGACATTCGGTCCGCGTGGGAAATCACCCGGACATCCGTTTGCGACGACCCGTTCGGACATCATGTCCCGGCATCTGTTGGGGCAAAGTCTTGAGCCGGAGGGTCTCCCTCCAAACTTGGAGTATAACTGTGGATAGAGCCCAGAAAGAGAAACTGGTCGAGGAACTCGGCCAGATCTTCGAAAGCTCTGGCGTCGTTGTGGTAAGCCACTACGAGGGTATGACAGTTGCCGAAATGCAAGACCTGCGCGCTAAAATGCGTGAAGCGGGTGGGTCTGTGCGCGTTGCCAAGAACAAGCTCGCCAAAATCGCCCTGGATGGAAAGCCTTGCGCAAGCATCGCCAACTATCTGACGGGCATGACCGTACTCGCCTATTCGGAAGACCCTGTGGCAGCAGCCAAAGTGGTTAACGACTACGCTAAGGAAAACTCCAAACTGGAGATCCTTGGTGGTGCTATGGGTGACTCGGCACTGGACCTTGCCGGTGTGAAAGCCGTCGCAGCAATGCCATCTCGCGAGGAGCTTATTGCTTCCATCGTGGGTTGCATCGGTGCGCCAGCCAGCAACATCGCAGGAGCCATCGGCGCGCCTGCTTCGAACATCGCGAGCATTCTTTCGACCATCGAAGAGAAAGCTGCATAAGGCACTTTTCATATCGTCGTGGGGAATACCTCCAAGACGTTGGAACACATCTAATCAAACGGAAACAGTACAATGGCTGATCTGAAAAAACTTGCAGAAGAGATCGTGGGTCTGACCCTTCTCGAAGCACAAGAACTGAAAACCATCCTCAAAGACGAGTATGGCATCGAGCCCGCAGCTGGCGGCGCAGTGATGATGGCTGGCCCAGCAGACGCTGGTGCGGCTGCTGAAGAGCAAACCGAATTTGACGTTATCCTGAAAGCCGCTGGCGCTCAGAAAATCAACGTCATCAAAGAAGTCCGCGCCATCACTGGTCTGGGCCTCAAAGAAGCTAAAGAGCTCGTCGAAGCTGGTGGCAAAGCCGTCAAAGAAGGCGTCGACGCTGCAGAAGCTGAAGAGATCAAAGGCAAGCTGGAAGCAGCTGGCGCAGAGATCGAAGTTAAGTAATTGGGGAGGGGAGGGTTTAAAGCCTTCTCCACTAACCCTAATTAATGCGGCTGGACCCGGGCATTCCGGGTCCAGCCATACCTGTCTTGAAAAGCCCCTTTAGCCAAAGGGTTTTTTCAAGAAGAGGTTGTCAGGCGGAAGCGAGCCCCTGGGAAGGCACGCAAGAATTGTCTGGCTCTTTTCGTTTCGCAAGCGGCATGACGTGGCGTCCCAACCACGCTGTGCCAGCGAAAACTACGAGTGAAAGGTGAGCACCGCAAATGGCTCAAACGCACGCAGGCACCAAACGTATCCGTAAATACTTCGGCAAAATTGACGAAGTTCT
>NZ_CEZFMW010000197.1:0-3445 GCF_982993085.1 Thalassobacter sp.
GCGTAGGCGGCAGCCGGGATCATGGGAAGGTACAGAACCACCCGATCGCCTTGCTTGACGCCAAGGTCCTTGAGGACGTTCGCGAACTTGCCAACCTCATCAGAGAGTTGTTGGTAGGTGATGTTCTGGGCGGGTTCATTCGGATCATCGGGTTCAAAGATGATCGCGGTTTGATCGCCGCGGGTCGCTAGGTGACGGTCGATGCAGTTTTCGGCCACGTTCAGCGTGCCGTCTTCAAACCATTTCACATGCACATCATCGTGGGCAAAGGAGGTGTCTTTGACCTTGGTAAAGGGCTTGATCCAATCAATGCGCTTGCCGTGCTCTGCCCAAAACCCTTCGGGGTCCGAGATCGAGGCTTCGTACATGGCATTGTAGGTGGCTGTGTCTGCGTGCGCACCGGCCAGCAGTGGCGGGGTGTTTTGAATGTCTTTAGGCATCTCGCCTTCCCTCTCTTGCTTCGGAGGAGGGGACAGAAATCTGGGCACACCTTCTCTGTTCACAGCCCAAGGTGGCTGTGGGACGGCTTTGCCAAAGATCCTCTGGATCCTCCCGAAAAACGTCTGGTGCATCTGTTTCAGTGGCTCCCACCACGCAGCTGCATCTGACGCCATATAAAAGAGTGGTGGGTAAAAAAGGGCCCATCACCCTGACGACTGCTTTACTTTACACTATGTGGTTAAGGATTTCGCAATGTGTCGTAATTGCACACTTTTTCTGTAAAGAAAATTTCAGAAATTGCCGTCGTATTTGTAAATTTATGAATACTACCCAGTTTTACTGAGTGAAATCAGTCCATTTTCAGATCAAAGGTGACAGGCCGTCGCAGGCCCAAAAAGCCGCGGCGGCAGGTGGTGGGCTGCGGCGTCAAGTGGGCCGTGCCAGCATGTCGCAGGGCAAGTTAACGAAAAATTGACAGCCCAGCGACTCAGATTGTTGCGTGGGTATGGTTTGCCGCTGCGATCACATCGACCCCCATCTGGTTTAGAAGGTCAACGTAATCGAGCAGTACCCAGTTTTCCGCAATTTGCGTCTGTGTGCAGCGATAGAAATCCATCACACGCAGCGTCAGGGCCTTGCCGGTTGCGGGGACACCTAAGTAGGGGCCTGCATGGGTCATCGTCATTGAAGGCCAGCCTGAAACGGCCGCGTAGGGGCCATCGCCGATCCGGCAGTAATGGTTGCCGCCTTGACGATCTGGAAAAGCATTTAAGAACGAGGCGCGGTGGTCTTTGACGAAACCTTCCCACTGAAAGTTCGACCCAATGCCGCCGGGCCCGTACCAAAACATGTCCTTGGCCCACAGCCCACCTTGGCCAGTTTGATTGTCGGAGCCAAAGGTTTCTGGGTCATAGACATGCAGCGCGCCCAACATCGCTTGCACAATGTCTAGCGACCGCGCGCCGTCGCCCGTGGTTGGGCAGACACCATCGTGTGTCGCGGGGCCGGGAAACAGCATCTCGGTCCCAAGTTCAAAGGGGATGGCCTGTAGGCCTGCCTGACGCATCAGGTCGATCAAGTCGATGATCACCTTGGCCTCGGTGATGCGCCCGTTTTCAACGCGGTAAAATTCACCCGCGCGCAAAAACACCAGCCGGTTGCTGGGCGGAATACCCCAGAGGGGTGCGTTGAACGTGCCGACATAGTGGCTGACCGCGCCGACCCATTGTCCGCCCGGCGTACGAATATTGTCGCCCCCGATGAAAATTTCATCTCGGCGATGTAGCCCTGTGATGGCGCGGCGCAGGGGCATAATCACCTGCTTAACCACAGCTTCACGCCCCTCAAGCCGATTTACCGGTGCGCACATGTCCCAAATGACCTCTGGCGCGATGACGGCGCTGGCAGCCTCAAGCTCAGATGGCGGGCAGGTGAACAGCGTATTGAGCGCGGGTCGAAGGGTATTGCGGTAGTTCGGCATGGGACACCTTTGCGTGTTTGTCAGAAAAGCCTTGCCAAAGGGCGTTTCAAGAATCTAGCTTATTTTGCAATCGTATGCATTTTGCTTTGATGGTCGTCGGCTCAAACAGCCAATTTCCCCCAGCGACAATGTAGACGCCATAAAAAGAAGACCCCCAAATAGATAACGTTCAACGGGAGACATCGAATGTTTATTAAGAAAATCGCGCTCGCTGGTGCGGTCTCGCTCTTTGCCAGTGGCGCAGCTGTGGCGTGTTCCTATGAGAACACAGTGCCGCTAAAGTCGCTGACGGCAGGTTTTGAAGCTTGGAAGGCTGTGACTGACGCAATGGCGGCCTGCGGCAACTTTGAGCCTGAATTGGACCAAGAGTTCCGCACCAAACAGCCCGCAGCTTTCGCGGCGAACCCTTCGCTTTACCACATTGGTGGGGTTTCCAATGGAACCGTGACGCCGCTGCTGAACGAAGGCACGATTCGCCCACTAGATGATCTGGTCGCCAAGTACGGCCAAAACCTGAGCCCCAACCAGCTGATCCGTGTCGACGGTCAGATCATGGCCGTCGCCATGATGGTGAACACACAGCACATGATGTACCGCTCGGACATCTTTGCCGATCTCGGCCTAGAAGCGCCCGCAACCTATGATGATGTGCTTGCCGCTGCGCAAGCAATCAAGGAAGCAGGCGTTGTGGACTATCCGATGGGTGCCACGATGAAAGCAGGCTGGGATCTGGCGACAGATTTTACCAACATGTATTTCGGTTTTGGCGGTACCCTTTACGGTGACGACAGCATGCCGATGGTCAACTCCGAAGCGGGCCTAAAGACGCTGGAGATGATGCAAAAGTTGACGGCTTACATGGATCCAGAGTTCCTCGTTTCAAACAGTACCTACGTGCAGCAGCAGTTCCAGCAGGGTAAAATCGCTATGGCGAACCTGTGGGCGTCGCGCGGTGGGGCGATGAATGATGCTTCCGAAAGTACGGTTGTTGGTAAGGTTGCTGCTTCTGCTGCACCGCTGGCCATAGAAGGTGGCGCTCCCGCGACGACCCTCTGGTGGGATGGTATCGTTATTGCGGCCAACATCACCGACGAAGAGGCTGATGCAGCTTTCCGTTTGGCCATGCAGGGCCTGACCACGGAAGTCGTACAGGCGAACAATGATGCAGCTATTTGGTTAATTGAGGGCTATCAGCCCTCTGACATGGCTTCGGGCGCGATCGCCACAGCGACAGCCTCGCCCGCACCTGCGCCATACCCATCAACCAGCCAAATGGGTTTGATGCACACTGCCCTTGGTAATGCCCTACCAGGATTCTTCACCGGTGAGATGTCTGCTGAGGACACTCTGGCCGCCGTTGAGGATGCCTACAAAACAGCCGCCGAAGAAGCGGGCCTTCTGTAAACTCGATTTTGGGGCTCGCGCGAAGGTGCGGGCCCCACTCAGGACCATGAAAAAGAAGGACTGACGATGAAGCCCAAAGTCTTTGCGATGTTCGTCGGCCCGTCCGTCTTTTTGATGCTC
>NZ_CEZFMW010000198.1:0-3439 GCF_982993085.1 Thalassobacter sp.
AAACCTACTACGGCATGCCCATGTCCGAATGGAAGGCCAAGCACCAGACCGAGGCAACCGCCGAACAGCAAGCCGCGTTCGAGACATCCTTCAAAGAAAACGTCACCAACAAAGACGGCTGAGCAAACAAAAGGGGGGCCGCGACGCCCCCCTCCTTTGTTCTCAAAATACTCCCGCCGGAGGCTTCCTCCAGCGATGTACTAGATCGCCTTTGCAAGGCTCTCTTCCAGATAGATTTCACGCAAACGCGCCGCTACGGGCCCAGGCTTGCCGGTCCCAATTTGGGCACCATCCAAAGAAACCACGGGCATTACGAACGTGGACGCTGAGGTCACAAATGCCTCATCTGCAGCCGCCGCTTCTTCTAGTGTAAACGACCGCTCTTCTACCTGCATCTGCGCCTCTTGCGCCATGCGCAGCACAGCGGCGCGGGTGATGCCGTGCAAAATTTCGTTGCCCAAATGACGGGTGACAATCGTGTTCCCTTTTACGATGTAGGCATTGTTGGACGTGCCCTCTGTCACAGCGCCATCCTCTACCATCCACGCGTCGTCCGCACCCGCAGCCTTGGCCATCATCTTGCCCATCGACGGGTACAACAACTGCACGGTCTTAATATCCCGCCGACCCCAGCGCTGATCCTCGATCGAAATGACCGAGATCCCCTTGTCCGCCACAGGGTTCGCCGCCAATCCGGGCTTAGACTGCGTGAACAATACCAACGACGGCGCGGCATCCACGGGATAAGCAAAATCACGATCCGCAGCCCCGCGCGTGACCTGCAAATAGACCAAGCCTTCATCAATCCCATTTGCCCGCACCAATTCGCGGTGGATTTCCAGCAGTTCGTCCATCGTGGAGGGCGATGGCATGTCCAATTCGGACAAGGAACGCTCAAGCCGTTTGGCGTGCCCCTCAAAATCGATCAGTTTGCCGCCCAGAACGCTCGTGACCTCATAGACCCCATCCGCGAACAAAAAACCCCGGTCGAATATGGAAATTTTGGCGTCTTCTTCGGGCACATAAGCCCCATTCACATAGACGGTTCTGGACATTGGGAAGCCTCCTGATTGGGTCGCACGGTTATGTGCCCGCCCGCGCCAGACCGTCAAGTCCAGCCTTGCCGAAAGAGGCACAAGGCCGCAAAAAGGCTCCATGATCCAATCTGTTACACAAGGTGTTCTTGGCACCTACCGCATGCAGCCCATAGCGGAGCGTGTCGCCCACGCCGAAGCGCTCCGCCCCGGCTACCGCGACCACCCCATGGACATGGACGCCCCAGCGCAGCGCGACGCAATGGTTGAGTTGCGCGCGTTAGGGATCGCAGGGGAAAACTATTACCACGGCCGGCACAATCCACCGTATCACACCCAAATAGACGGCTCGGTGCCGGATTTGTTGCTGCGCGCCCCGCTCGCGGAAAGGCTACAAACCGTCAACACGCTCCTCGCACCCTATGAATTGGAGCTGTGGGTGTTTGATGCGTGGCGACCAATTGCAGTGCAGAATTACTTCCACGACCACTGGATGCCTGCCCACATACGCCGCCACGATCCGAACCTAGAGGGTACAGCCCTTCAGGCAGAGGTTGAGAAATACTGGGCGCGCGGCGCCCCTGGCGGCGTGATTGATCCCGCCTCTCCGCCACCTCACGCAACAGGCGCGGCCGTGGACCTGACGCTACGCCGCATCGGTGGCGACGCATTGTTCATGGGGTCAATCTTTGACGATGTGACAGAAATATCCAACACCGCACACTTTGAGCCAGCCTCAGACGCCATGTCCTTTTCTGCGATTGAGGCGCGGGACAACCGGCGGATGCTCTTTTGGATCATGGATGCGGCAGGGTTTGCCAACAACCCGACGGAGTGGTGGCACTTTTCGCTAGGTGATCAAATGTGGGCGCGCATCACGGGGGAAAGGGCCGCTTACTACGGGCCTGCGCCGATCTAGGTGCGGGCGGTATCCCGCCCGAAAACATATCGCAAAAAGCCCCGTGCTTCATCGACGGCATCGATATAGGCCTCAGACAACAACTGCTCACCGTCGAAAACCAAAACAAAACCCCGCAAAAGCGGGGCGTCCTTTATATCCATGTCCAGACCGTTTTCCGTAAGCGCATAGACCGGCAGGGATGCATCCCCCACACGGACGTGAACATTTGATTGGTCTTGAATGGTCGTGCTCATGGCTGGTCCTCTCTTATGAGGACAAACGTGGCACGCCATTCGTTAAGGGCAGGTTTAATGCCGTCAGAAAAACCTCAGGCGCGTGCTTTTGGCCTTAGAACATGGGGCATCGCTGGGTCATAAAGCGCGCTATCGCGGAAATCTTGGACCTCCCGCAGGGCTGGACCGACCAGAATCAGCGCAGTCCGCGTAATCTTGGCGGCGCGTATCTTGGGCTGAATGTCCGAGATTGTGCCCTTTACAAACATCTGATCCGGCCAACCCACGCGGTAGGCCACAACAACCGGGCAATCTGCGCCGTAATGCGGGGTTAGGACACGCTCAATCTCCCGCAGGTTGCGGATGCCCAAGTGGATCGCTAGCGTGGCCCCCGTGCGCGCAAAGTTTTCAAGCGTCTCATTGGGCGGCATGGAGGTCGACTTCATGCTCACCCGCGTCAGGATGATGGATTGCGCCACTTCGGGGATTGTCAGCTCTTGGCCCAAGGCGGCAGCAGCGGCGGCATATGCGGGCACACCTGGCACCACTTGGTAGTCAATCCCATCAGCCTTCAGGCGGCGAATTTGCTCGGCTATCGCACCATAAAGCGACGGATCGCCTGAGTGCACGCGCGCTACGTCTTGGCCTTGGGCGTGGGCCGCCACGATCTCAGCATGGGTTTCGTCCAGCGTCATCGAGGCGGTGTCCAACACCCGCGCGCCTTCTGGCGCTTCGGCCACAACCTGCTCGGGCACAAGCGACCCCGCATAGAGGCAAACAGAACAGGCCCGGATCAAACGTTGAGCTTTAAGCGTCAGCAGTTCGGGATCGCCGGGACCTGCGCCGATGAAATAGACAGTCATAGTAGTGTTCCTTGCGACGGAGAGGCTGCGCAGCAAAGTGCGCCCCAAACAGTTTCGTACCAGCGGGGGAAAGCGCGCGCGATCACCCCTGCCCCTCTTTGGCAGCCTGCGCCAAATCACCATCGATTTTGCGTGCATAGCCACGTGGTGTGTACATGCGCGGCCCTTCGCCCAAATGCGCCAACTTAGAATGGCTGGAGCCGATGAGGACAACGGTCAGCATGTCGACCTCATCCACCTCAAGGGCATCGAGGCGGCGGTAGCGGATGTATTCCTCGGGGCGGCCAAGTGAGCTGGCCAGCATAACGGGCGTTTCCGGTGGACGGTGTTGCAATAGGATATCGCGCGCCTCTGCCAAAAGGGTCCGGCGGCGTTGCGACACGGGGTTGTAAAAGGCGATGACGAAAT
>NZ_CEZFMW010000199.1:0-3403 GCF_982993085.1 Thalassobacter sp.
GAAAGCTTTAGAATGATTGAGCCCAACGACGCCGGGCTCGACCAATTTGCCATTCACGGATCGCTGGACGAATAATCAGCGGCCCGTGGAAACACTACCCTTGGGGGCTGGCATCTGGTGTTGCGTTAAACACAAACAACTGCTCGCCCCCAAGACGGTAGCCATTGATCAGGTCGGCTGCGCGATCTGACACCAACCACCCCTCTAGTTTACGCGCCAAGCCATTGGCCACGTGTCCATGCACCTCTGGGTTCACGGGCAAAAAGGCATATTGGTTGAACAGCACAGGATCACCCGCGAACAACAGCGCAAGATCGCCTTTGTTGCCAAAGTTCAACCAGCTGGCTCGGTCCGACAGGATATAAGCGTTGAGCCCGGATGCCGTGTTGAGCGCAGCCCCCATGCCCGCACCGACCGCGTTATACCAAGCCCCCTCGGGCGTTTGGTTTGCTGCGGCCCATAGGCTGAGTTCTTTTTTGTGGGTGCCACTGTCGTCACCACGGCTGACAAAACGCGCCTCGCTTGCAGCGATAGACTGCAAGGCATCCACCACGGTTTCGGCCCCGGCTACATCCGCGGGATCATCCGAGGGGCCGATCACGACAAAATCGTTATACATGATTTCACGCCGGTGGGTGCCTGCCCCCTCGGCCACGAAAGCCTCCTCTGCGCTGCGCGAATGCACAAGGATTGCGTCCACATCACCAGAGCGACCCAATTGCAGCGCTTGGCCCGTGCCAACTACCAACAGCTGCACCTCAAGACCCAAGTCTTGTTCAATCGCGGGCAGCAGGATCTCAGATAGCCCCGAATTGTGAAAGGATGTCGTGACGGCCATTTTCATTGTATCAGCCGCGCTGGCCGTGGCGGTCACAGCGAGGGTCGCAAGGGTGAGGATAAAGCGTTTCATTCTACGATATCTCCTTTCAAGAATGCACGGGCAGAGGCGGTTTGCGCCGCCTCAAAAAAGGTATCGGCTGGGCCGAATTCATGGATTTTGCCGCCCAGCATGAAAAGCATTTCATCGGCAAGGCGGCGGGCCTGCCCCATATCGTGGGTCGACAGGATCAGCCGAGTGCCGTTTTGTTTGGCGGCTTGCAAGATCACCTCGACCTCACGGGTAGCGCGGCCATCAAGGGCGGCGCAGGGTTCATCCAGAAACAAAACCTTTGGCGCGGTGATCAAGGCGCGGGCCAGTGCAAGCTTTTGCTGCTCCCCCCCCGATAGAACCAGCGCAGAGCGATCAATCATGTCCGACAGGCCAATCTTGGCCGCCCAAGCCACTGCGGATTTGCACGCCTCACGCTTGGAGGTGCCGCGCACCTTGAGCGGATAGATCAGGTTTTCCAAAACCGTCCGGCGCAGCATCACGGGCCGCTGAAACACGAATGCCTGATGCAATTGCGCCTCATCCATCGGACAATTCCACGCAATCTGACCGCGTGTCAGCCGTGCCGCCCCATGCAAAAGACGCAGCAGCGTGGTTTTGCCCGAACCGTTAGGACCCACAATCACCGTGGCCCCTGCCCCTTGGATCGACAGGTCAATCGGCCCCACAAGCCGCTTGCCGCGGTGGGTCGTTTCGGCCCCTTGGACCTTGAGTGGTAGAAGGTGGCTCACCAGCGGGCCTCCACTTCGGTGCGCGACAACGCGTGGATCGACAGGTTTACCGCGATGGCCAAGCCGATCAACACAAAGCCAAGCCCAAGAGCCAAGGCGAACTCTCCCTTGCCGGTCTCAAGCGCGATGGCAGTGGTCAGCACGCGGGTCACATTGTCGATGTTACCGCCCACGATCATGATCGCCCCAACCTCACCAATCGCGCGGCCAAATCCCGCCAGCGACGCCGTCAGCAGCGCGCGGCGCGCATCCCACAAAAGCGTGGCGACCTTTTGGCTTTGAGTCACGTGCATCGATATCAGCAGGTCGTGATATTCGCTCCACAGATCACGCAGGGCCTGATGGGCGACAGACGCGATGAGCGGCACGATAATGATGACCTGCGCAATGACCATTGCTGTGGGCGTGAACAACAGCCCCAACACCCCAAGAGGGCCTGAACGCGACAAGACCACATATACGATCAGCCCCACCACAACCGGCGGCAACCCCATCAGCGCGTTCAAAATCGCGATCACCCAACGCCGCCATCGAAACCGCCGAACGGCCAACAGGGCCGCAAGCGGCAGCGCAATAGCACTTGCGATCACAAGCGCACTCAGGCTCACCATCAGGGAACGCAGGGTGATTTCCATCAACTCTGCGTCAAAGGTAATCACAAGCCAAAACGCCTGCGATAAGCCGAGCCAGATATCTGCCATGGGCGCTAGGCCCTCCGTTTTATTTTACACTTTATCCGAATGCGCAGCGAAGCCAACATCTACCGTGGCGTGCGCATAGGTGGCCGATAAGATAACGCACTTTCTGTGCGCCCGGGAATATAGGAGCGGTTGCTAGTGTCCACTGCTCAAAGGCCAAGCGCCCCGCGAAACGCGGGCAATGGCGCCCGGTTTGTCGCACAGGACTTCTTTGTGGATTGCCTCAGGGGCAAGCAAGCTTTACCCAGATTTTCAGGGGGATACGCATATGAACACTCACACACAGAACCGACGTTTTTCAGCCAATCTTGGGTTTCTTTGGGCGGACATGCCCCTGCCCGATGCCATCCGTGCCGCCAAAGCGGCAGGGTTTGACGCCGTTGAATGCCATTGGCCCTATGAAACGCCCCCTTCTGATGTTTTGGCGGCCCTGAAAGAAACGGGCCTAAGCATGCTGGGCCTGAACACCGTGCGCGGTAATCCCGGTGAAAACGGGCTGTCGGCATTGCCCGGTCGCACAGATGAAGCCCGCGCGGCCGTCGATCAGGCATTGACCTATGGGTTCGAAATTGGTGCCGGGGCGGTCCACGTAATGGCCGGCTTCGCCGAAGGCCCCGAGGCCGACGCCGCCTTTGCCGACACCCTGCGCTATGCCTGTGCCAAGGCAGCCGACATGGGCATGACGATCCTGATCGAGCCGCTCAACAGCTATGACGCGCCCGGGTATTACCTCAAAACATCCCGACAAGCCGTTACAATCATTGAGAGACTGAATCTGCCCAACCTCAAATTGATGTTCGACTGCTATCACCTTCAGATCATGGAGGGCGACCTCAGCCGTCGGCTCACGGCATGTTTGCCCCATATCGGCCACGTCCAAATCGCCTCTGTGCCGGATCGCGGCGCACCCGATCATGGTGAACTAAACTACACCCACATTTACGCCCATCTATCCACCCTAGGCTGGGATCACCCACTTGGCGCCGAATACAAACCCAACGGACCAACAGAGGCCACGCTCGCGTGGCTGCAACAGGAGAAACGCACATGATCACCCGTCACCAATCCGGCCCCCGCATGAGCCA
>NZ_CEZFMW010000200.1:0-3370 GCF_982993085.1 Thalassobacter sp.
CGTGTTGCACATCACCCGAGCGGACCCTAAGAGAAACGCCAAGCCGCAGCAACGCAAGAGATGAGAGCCGATGATCCCCCGTTATTCCCGCCCTGACATGGTCGCCATCTGGTCCCCCGAGACGAAATTCCGCATCTGGTTTGAGATCGAGGCGCACGCCTGCGATGCCATGGCCGATCTGGGTGTGATCCCGCGCGAAAACGCACAAGCGGTTTGGAAAGCAAAAGACGTTGAGTTCGACGTCGCCCGCATCGACGAAATCGAAGCCGTCACCAAGCATGACGTGATCGCGTTCCTGACCCACTTGGCCGAACATGTCGGCAGCGATGAGGCTCGTTTTGTCCACCAAGGCATGACGTCCTCGGACGTGCTGGACACCTGTTTCAACGTTCAGCTTGTACGCGCTGCAGACATTCTGATTGCGGATATGGACGGTCTTTTGGCTGCCCTCAAGCGCCGCGCGATTGAACACAAAGACACCCTGCGCGTCGGCCGCAGCCACGGCATTCACGCCGAACCCACAACCATGGGCCTGACGTTTGCGCGGTTCTACGCTGAAATGGACCGCAACCTTGCGCGTCTGAAAACCGCCCGCGCCGAGATCGCGACAGGGGCCGTATCCGGCGCCATCGGCACCTTTGCCAACGTTGATCCCCGCGTTGAGGAGCATGTTTGCGCCCAGCTTGGCCTCTCGCCTGAGCCGATCAGCACCCAAGTCATCCCGCGTGACCGCCACGCTGCATTCTTTGCAGCACTTGGTGTTGTCGCCTCGTCGATCGAAAACGTCGCGACAGAAATCCGCCATATGCAGCGGACCGAAGTCCTTGAGGGCGCTGAGTTTTTCTCGATGGGTCAAAAAGGCTCCAGCGCGATGCCGCACAAGAAAAACCCCGTTCTGACCGAGAACCTGACAGGGCTGGCACGCATGGTCCGCTCCGCCGTGGTTCCCGCCATGGAGAACGTGGCCCTCTGGCATGAGCGTGATATCTCCCACTCTTCGGTTGAGCGGAACATTGGCCCCGATGCCACAATCACACTTGATTTTGCGCTGCACCGCCTGACCGGCGTTATCGACAAAATGCTGATTTTCCCTGACAATATGCTCGATAACATGAACAAATTTCCAGGTTTGGTCATGTCTCAGCGGGTTTTGCTTGCGCTTACGCAGGCCGGTGTCAGCCGTGAGGATGCCTATTCCATGGTGCAACGCAACGCGCTCAAGGTCTGGGAACATCGCACTGATTTCCGCGAAGAACTGCTGGCCGACCCAGAGGTGTGCGCCGCCCTTTCCGTTGAGGAAATCAACGAAAAGTTCGACATGGGCTATCACACCAAGCACGTGGACACGATTTTTAAACGTGTTTTCGGCTAGGCTGCGCGCAAATTTGGTGACAAATGAGGGAAATCTGCTAGCTTCCTTAGCGTAAACCGCAACAGGAGACGACAATGAAGACGTGGAAGACCCTCTCTATCGCCGCCATCCTGGCAGCCGCGCCCAGCCTTGCGCTTGCGTATGAATGCAACAGCGCCAAGCAGGCCGCGATGTCGTGTGCCACTGGGACTGTTTGGGATGCCGCAAGCCGAAGCTGCGTGACCGCAATCAACAGCTGATCCCGCACCACATACTCGCATCAAGGCGCGCGCTGGGGGACCGGCGCGCGCTTTTCATTTGTATGGCGGATAAAATTGACCTAAGCCCCCCACGCCCATCACGGGCCAAGAACCGAAGGACCGAACCATGACGGCAAAAGTATTCATCGACGGCGAAGCTGGCACAACGGGGCTGCAAATCCGCGAACGTCTTGAGGCGCGCGACGACATCACACTGATCTCGGTGGATGCTGCCGAGCGCAAATCGCCCGAAGCCCGCGCCGCTGCCTTTGCCGCGGCGGATGTGGGTATTTTGTGCCTGCCCGACGCCGCCGCGATTGAGGCTGTCGCGTTGGCCGGCGACTGCCGGATCATCGACGCGTCAACCGCGCACCGCATCGCCGAGGGTTGGACCTATGGCATGCCCGAGCTGCCCGGCGCGAAAGCCGCCATTGCGGCCTCTGACCGGGTGGCCAACGTCGGCTGTTATGCCACGGGCTCTATTGCTCTTTTGCGCCCCTTGCGCGATGCAGGCGCCCTATCCGCTGACTACGTCGCGACCCTGACGGGGGTGTCAGGCTACACAGGTGGTGGCAAAGCATTGATCGCAGAATATGAGGCCGGCACAGCCCCCGATCATTTCCTTTATGCCACGGGTCAAAACCACAAACATGTGCCAGAAATCATGGAATACGGTCGCCTTTCCCAGACACCGTTTTTCCAGCCCGCCGTTGGCAATTATGCCCAAGGGATGATTGTGCAGCTGCACCTATCAGGCGCCGACGTCTCCGCCACGCAACTGGCTGAAATCTATGCTGCGTTCTATGCCAGCGCGCCTTTCGTGGATATCGTTGACGCCCCAGATCGGCTTTCTGCGACGGCGCTGAATGGGACCAACCGGATGGAAATTTCGGTCTTGGGCAATGGCGCCGACCGCATCACTGTGTCGGCCACATTGGACAATTTGGGCAAAGGTGCCAGCGGTACGGCGGTGCAAAACCTCAACCTGATGATCGGTGCGCCAGAAACCGCCGGGCTCTAACAAACGGGTTGTTTCAGGCGCGCGCGCCCTATGTGTTGGAATGATAACCAACAGGAGCGCGCGCCATGAAGACCCTCTTTGCCCTGAGCTTGACGGCTATTTTGAGCCTGCCAATGACCGCATTCGCCGCCGGGTCCGCGGTGCCTGCCGCGACGAACCCAAACAAGGATTGCAAAGCAGGTGAGGTGTTTGACGCCAAAACCAAGACCTGCGTCAGCAGTCAAAGCGGGTCCCTTTTGGATAAAGATCGGCTGAACGCCGCGCGGTATTTTGCCTACGCTGGCGACTACGACGCGGCAAGCTTGGCCCTTGCAGCGCTCAACGCGCCAGACACAGCCGACGCGTTAACGCTTCGCGGGTTTGTCGCACGCAAAATGGGTGATTTTGACACCGGCATGGCGCATTACACGGCGGCACTTGCGCTAGATCCAAACCATTGGCAGGCCCGCAGCTACATGGGGCAAGGCTTTGTTGAAGCAGGCAATTCCGACGCGGCACGGGCGCAACTGACCCTGATCCGCACCACGGGCGGGCGCGGCACTTGGGCCGAGGTGTCGCTGCGCCAAGCCATCGCAAGCGGCGCGGGCTATAGCTATTAGTGCACAATAACTGCGTCACATTCGACGTAGTTTGGTTCGAGCTTGGGTCGCGGCGTTGACCAAACTTTAACCTTGGCCCGCCAATATCCCCTCAGACACTCATGAGGGCAAACTTGGTGGTACCAGCGCAATCTCCCAA
>NZ_CEZFMW010000201.1:0-3353 GCF_982993085.1 Thalassobacter sp.
TTTCGCTATGTTGACGTATCCCGCAGAACCCGCCTGCCCCGACACATAGGGCCGCGTGCACTGTCGCACAAGCCTAGACATGTGTTCACGTTACGTTCAAAGTGCACTGATGATGACCAGTGATCCCACTCTCAGTCCGGGGCAAATGCTTGCACGAGGTACCGGGCGGCACCTTTTGACGCATGATTACAATTGCATCGAGGAGTTCACCCCAGAGCGAGGCCTGCGCGTAGACATCATGGCCATAGGGCCAAAAGGGCAGCTTTGGGTGGTTGAATGCAAATCATCGCGCGCTGATTTTCAATCTGACCAAAAATGGCAGGGCTATTTACCGTATTGCGATCGGTTTTTCTGGGCCGTCGACAGCGATTTCCCTACGGACCTGCTGCCAGATGACACCGGCCTGATCATCGCCGATAGTTATGGCGCCGAGATTGTTCGTATGGGGCCTGAAACCCCGCTACCAGCCGCGCGGCGCAAAAAGCTTATGCAGAAATTCGCCCGGACCAGTGCGCAGCGCCTTCACGCTCTGCGCGATCCGTTGGCGTTCACTCTCCCGTAATCGAAAGAGCCGCTGCGCGAATTTCTTCAGCAATATCCAAGGCTTCTTCGGGTTCAAAATCCATCGGGATTTCAACATCACCGGCTTCGACAAAAATACGGACCATGCCGTCGGTCGTTGGACCGATTTGCAGGTTTGCGGTGATGTCGCTTTCGGTATTGATGCCCATGGTGGCCTCCTTGTTGCGTTGCGTCTACTCAATGGCTTGCCGCCATGCAAGCCTGCGGCGCAGCATGTGTGGCCCGCGGGCCATGACAGGTCCGCACTCGCATCCGTGCGGATTTGATCGCACAAAGGTGGAAAATAGCGCGCCACTAGCGCTTGCAATCGTCAGCACACCTCGCTAAATCCACCAAGCGTGCCGCCTTAGCTCAGTAGGTTAGAGCGCCTGATTGTGGATCAGGAGGTCCCCCGTTCGAGCCGGGGAGGTGGTACCATAAAATCAACCCCTTAGACTGCCGCTTCAATTAAGTCTATGAACATGAAGCCTCTTGGGGGACATATAGGGGACATTTTTTGCCCCCCCTTGTACGGCTCACAGCAGCGCTCAGGTCTCGACTCATGTAGTTTTGCTACGGCTGCTTACGTCTCTGAATAGTTAGAGACCATTGCTCACCATCTCGAGTACCTTACACTAATCGACATATTGAAGTCGCACAATTTCTAGACAATACTTCTCCCCTCTTGAGTGGCTGGGTCAGCCTTAAAAGCTCAGCTGTTTACCGGTAGTATATCTCTTTTATTTGCAATTGGCAGGTTAACGCAGTCACCGAGCCGTTGGCCCTAAATAGCAAGATGACCTTACGCAAAGCAAATAACATGTGCAGACTCAACTATGAGCCGCTAAGGAGGCGACCATATTTCGCGCCAGGATGCCGCAACTAAGGACCAAATATGATGAGCTACTCCCCATTTGTTGGACAGGATCTGGCGTAGTTTAAGCTACTCCTTGCACCTGCTGATCGGGGTTGGTTGTTTCAATTCCCTGCCAATAGACCACAGCAGGTGGCTTGCCGCCAAGGGCAGAATGGGGGCGCTTGAAGTTATAGAAGTCGATCCACATTCTGACACCTGCCTTCGCCTCCGACCCGGTTCCGCAGGTATGCAGATAGACGCATTCATACTTCAACGACCGCCTAAGCCGTTCTACGAAGATGTTATCGAGGAAGTAGCCTTTGCCATCCATTGAGATGCGCACGTTTGAACGCCATAACCGATCCGTCTAGGCAAAAGACGTGAACTGGCTGCCCTGATCCGCTTCTCATTGACCACGTGGGTCTCATTGCGCAGATGCCATGTCATCTGGCTCACCCCATAAAACGGGGTCTCAAGGAACTGCTTATCAATCACGCGCATCAGGTCGAGGTTCATCTCGCTCTCTCCCTTCGGCTCCTAGTAGAACGAGGACCGCGAGATCGACAGCAAGGCACATTGCTTGCCAACCGACAGGCCCGGCAGGTTTGGTTCAATCCTCTTGCGCCTCACTTGCCGGTCCAGGGTTTGAGCTTTCTGGCCAAAAAATCGTTGGCGACAGCCAGCTCCCCAATCTTGGCGTGCAGGTCTTTGACCTGCTCTTCCTCGACTTCCGGTGCCTTCCGGCCACCACGCTCAAATACGCCAAATAAACCTTCAAGCAGGGCCCGCTTACACCGATGTATCATCGTCGGATGCACGCCAAAACGACTGGCCAGTTCGCTGACCGTTTCTTCGCCTTTCAGCGCCTCCAACGCCACCTTGGCTTTGAATTCTGGCTGATGTTGCTTCCGTTTTTGACATTCCTGATTTCCTTCATACAGAAAATCTGCAGACAGCAAGTCCTAGCTTCTACCAGTGTCCGAATTGCGGGAGGTAGCTCATGTTGAGCTTGCTTACCTGGCGGAACACATCCCAGCCGAGATCGCTGAACAAGGTTTTCATTTAATTGCGAACCTGTCAACGGGTACGCGATCAGAAGGCGGAAGCTTGCCAGCATCGCTCGACGGCATTCGAGTATATGGCAGGGTCCAACGAGTATTGCACAGCACGGATGGACATCACTCTTAAGTTTTGAAACAACTCAACCATCTAGTTTACTTCCACTTTTCGGAATTGAAATGCAGCTTCCTCATGCCTTTAAATCCGAAGATATCAGCATCTTCTCAGCCGTGTACAATCATGAAGCCACCATTGCTGACACAATCGAAAGTGTGCTCATGCAGGAAACCCGGCACAGCTTTCAAATGTACTGTTTCAATGACGCATCGACTGATGACAGCAGGCGAATTCTGGAAGATTACCGCGCGCGGCACCCAGATAAGATCACCGTATTCACGAGCACCGAGAACCAAGGGGCGGGAAAGAAATTATTCCTACATCACAAGCCGCCGCACGGAAGCCGCTTTTGGTGCCTTCTTACCGGTGACGACTACTGGACTTGCGAAGGTGGCGGAACCGGCCGCATTCCATCGGTCTCTGTGCGGCAAGCTCGACCATTACAGAAAATCAGCGCTATATCACATGGAGGCCCTTGATGTTATCGGCCGTATCTTTTCCAGCCTTGAAGGCAATGCGCTTACCAACCTCAATGTCGCTGGACTGAAAGCCGTTTGTGAGTATCTTAATATATCCTTCGATTACCGGTTCTGTTCCGGTCTGTCGCTGGATTTTCCTGATCGTATGGGGCCGGGAGATTGGGCGCCATTTATCTCGCGTAAGCTAGAGGCGACCCGCTATGTCAATCCGGCTGGTGGGTGTGATTTGTTCAAGCCTTCGGATTTATCTGACCATGACATCGACCTGCGTTGCGCTCGTT
>NZ_CEZFMW010000202.1:0-3215 GCF_982993085.1 Thalassobacter sp.
CCCTGCGCGATCAAATCGTGGCCGCCTTTGAGGCGTTGGAAGACAGCCAAACCACAGGCCCCTTCGCGGACCTACCCCCCGGTCGGTTTGAGGTCACCGAAACCACCCGCGCCGAAGATGGCGGCGGCGGCATCATGAGCGTGATGCGCGGCGGCCGCCTCTTTGAAAAAGTCGGCGTCAATTGGTCAGCGGTTCACGGCACCCTCGCCCCCCGCGCCGTCGCCGCAATGGCTGCCCGCAAAGACATCCCCGGCATGGCCGAAGATCCCCGCTTTTGGGCGTCCGGCATCAGCCTTGTCGCTCACATGCGCAACCCCCACACCCCGGCTGTCCACATGAACACACGTATGTTCTGGACCCCACACGCCTGGTGGTTCGGAGGCGGCTCAGACCTAAACCCCTGCATCGAAGTCGCTGAGGACACGGCCTTTTTCCACAACGTCCTCAAAGATCATTGCGATAAACACGACACATCCTACTACCCACGCTTCAAAGAATGGGCAGACGAATATTTCTACGTGCCCCACCGTGGCCGCGCGCGTGGCGTGGGTGGTATCTTCTACGACGACCTTTGCACCGGCGATTGGGCCAAAGACTTCGCCTTTACCCAAGATGTGGGCCGCGCCTTCCTCCCCGCTTTTACTGGCGTGACCGAGAAAAACCGCGACGCAACTTGGACCGAGGCAGACAAAGAAAAACAACTCATCCACCGCGGCCTCTACGCCGAATACAATCTCGTCTACGATCGCGGCACCAAATTCGGGCTTGAAACAGGCCACAACGCGGACGCCGTCCTCATGTCCCTCCCGCCAGAGGCGAAATGGACCTAACCATACATTAGCATCCCGGCATCAACCTAACCCCATAAAGGGCGGGTTGGTGCCGATCCATATCCAAAACCTAGCGTGCCTGCGCAACGCCCGCTAACCTTCATCGTCACAGTATCCACCAAAGGTTGAGAAATGATTGAAGGCCTAAGTCATTTAACCTTTATCGTGCGCGATCTCGATAAAATGGAGGCCGTGCTCACAACCGTCCTTGATGCGAAAAAAATCTACAGCAGTGGCGAAAAAATGTTCTCTCTCTCACAAGAGCGTTTTTATGACATCGGCGGCCTCTGGGTGGCCATCATGAGTGGCGCCCCTCTGGCGGAAAAAACCTACAACCACGTCGCCTTCAAAATGGGCCCTAATGACTATGATGACCGCCTCGCGCGCATCAAATCCCTCGGCCTACACATCAAAGAAGAACGCCCCCGCGTAGACGGCGAAGGCCGCTCCATTTATTTTTACGACCACAACAACCACCTGTTCGAGCTGCACAGCGGCACCCTTGAACAACGGCTGCACCGTTACTCAAAAACCTAGAATCCCTACTCACCGCGCAACGCCGCAGCCTCCCGGACCTTGGCCCGAGCCTTCAATTCCAATGCCTCGTTCACTTGCTCTATCCGCGCGCGCCGCTCCCACCTCATATACTCGGAATAGGTTGCGGAACTGTTACTCGCCAAATCCAAAACCTCTAAATCACGCGGCCCAATCAACGCGCCCACAACCCGACGATGCTTCATAATTGGCAGCCACGCATCCTCCTGCCGCGCCCGCTCCAACCAAAATCCTAACTTCGCTCGCGCATCAGACAATGCCAAATAAGGGGGCAGATTTTCAAAACCGGGGCGCATGGGCGATCCTTCCAAAAAAACACAATCACGCACCCGACCTCCGTCAGAGCAGTTAATGCGCCGTTAAGATTGGTTCTTATTTGTACGAAAGACGGCCAAAAAATTCAGATTGCCCATACCAAGGTCGCCACAAACCCAAGACGCCACCCAAGTTTTGTACAAAACTCAAATTCTATTGTCAGAACTCGGCCCCAGATCGCACAAAAACGCCCCACACCGGCAACCGGGCGGGGCGTCATTAACTCTAAATTAACACTCATTTACGCAGGTTTTGCGCAAACCAATTTCTGAAACGTTAAATTACGCAGGTACAGACTCGCGCAAAGTCTCGATCATAAGCGTGACATTTTCAGGGTCCGCGTCGGGCGTAATGCCGTGGCCAAGGTTAAAGATATGCGGCCCCTTAGAGAACGCCTCACGGATATGGCGCACCTCATCAATCAGGTCCTGACCGCCCGTCACCATGTGACGCGACGCCAAGTTGCCCTGGACGCAGCCATCAACCTGAACGTGTGCAGCGCCCCACTCTGGCGTAACCGAATTATCCAACGCCACACAGTCCGCGCCGGTCTTTCCAGCGAAACCAATATAGCCATCCCCCGCCTCACGCGGGAAGGCGATGATTGGCGTGTTCGGATGCTTAACCTTAAGCGCATCAATGATCCGCTTGGTCGGTGCCACGGCGTACTTCTCAAACGCTTCGCCCTTCAAGCTGCCAGCCCAGCTATCAAATATCTTAACGACCTCAGCACCCGCCTGAATCTGCATGTCCAAATAAGTGATCGTGGCTTCTGTCAGACGATCCATGATTTTGTCAAAAAGGGCCACGTTTTCAATCATCAGCTTATGCGCAGGCGCCTGATCCGGTGTGCCTTGACCCGCAATCATGTAGGTCGCAACCGTCCAAGGCGCACCGGCAAAACCGATCAAAGTAGTCTCTTCCGGCAGTTCACGACGCAGGATTTTGACCGTTTCATAGATGGGCGCAAGGTGGTCATGAATCGCATCGGCCGGCTTGATTCGATCAAAGTCCGCATCCGCCTGAATCGTCGACAACCGGGGCCCTTCACCGGTCACGAACCAAAGATCCGCGCCCAGCGCCTCAGGTACCAACAGGATATCTGCAAACAAAATCGCGGCATCAAATCCATAACGGCGGATCGGCTGTAGCGTCACCTCAGCAGCCAACTCAGAGTTGTAACAAAGCGACAGAAAATCCCCAGCCTCAGCCCGCGTCGCGCGGTACTCTGGCAGATAGCGGCCCGCTTGGCGCATCATCCAAATCGGTGGCACCGACTGGGTTTCGCCGTTAAGGCTGCGAAGGAGTTTCTTAGTCTGAGTCATTTGGTCGTTCCTATGCACTGGACAAAGCGTCCCTTTCTCATGTCAAACTGGCAGAAGCAGACCGATTGTCAATCTAAGTTGACACATGTAAGAGAACGCCTATGTCGAATATCACACTCCCGACCCCGAATTCACCCCTGAAAATTGGCACACGTGGCTCACCCCTCGCTTTGGCGCAGGCGTATGAAAC
>NZ_CEZFMW010000203.1:0-3180 GCF_982993085.1 Thalassobacter sp.
ACTTTACCAGATGTAACGCGGCTCATATCTCGAACTCCTGCTTAGCGGTCGTAGGGCATGTAGCTCTTGACGATACGTGCGTCAGGAGCGGACAGGGTCGTGGTGCCACGGGCGTCACGGATGAATTTGGTGGTGCGCTTGATCATGCCGTGGCGTTTGCCTGCTTGACCAGCTTTGACCTTCCCGGAGGCGGTCATCTTGAAGCGCTTTTTGGCGCTCGATTTCGTCTTCATCTTGGGCATTTCGGTCTCCTATCGGATACGTGTTGCCGCGCGACTCGGCATGCCACTTGCGCCGGTCTCGCGGATTAGAGCGCCTCCTTTACGGAGACACAGAAGGTTTGGCAAGCACAATGCGCACGATCCTACCGGATCAATCGCGCAAGAATTTCTACAAAGGCCACCGGGATCGTGTCGAGCGCGATCCCCTCTTGCGATCCGACCCATGCAAACCCGCATGAGCCGATGATCATGACCAACACGCCAAGCCACGGAAACCGCCGCGAGGCCCAGCCGGACATGACGCTTGATGCCCCCAGCGCCATCAGCACCGTCATCAAAACGATGAACAGTGCCGGGTCGCCGATGGGCGGTAGCTCAGTCACCCTCGCCTGCGTAGATCAGCTTTTCGTCACAGGGTGCGACGCGCAGAATGTTGGTCGAGCCGACTTGGTTGAACGGGATACCCGCGGTCACGACGACCTGATCCTGCTCCTCCGCAAAGCCCGCCGTTTTTGCGGCACGCACTGCAGATACAACGGCCAATTTGAACCGCTCCACCTCATGGCTGATGACAGTGTGCACGCCCCAGGTCAGACAAATGCGCCGCGCGCTATTGGCAAAGGGGGTCAATGCGATGATTGGAACGCGCGGCCGCTCGCGGGCCACCTTGACGGCCGTGGTGCCCGAGTGTGTGAAGCAACAGATCGCCTTGATGTCAGTGGTTTCCGCAATTTCACGCGCAGCGGCCACGATGCCATCGGCTGTCGTCGTGCGCGTTGCAGTCCGGCTGGCCTCAATAATCTCACGATAAGTTGGGTCGCTCTCGACCTCAACAGCCACGTTGTTCATCGTGCTGACGGCTTCCAGCGGATAGGATCCGGCGGCGGATTCCGCGCTCAGCATGATGGCGTCCGCGCCCTCATAGATCGCCTGCGCCACGTCCGACACCTCAGCGCGCGTAGGCATGGGGCTGTCGATCATGCTTTCAAGCATTTGGGTCGCGACGATCACGGGTTTTGCCGCGCTCCGGCAACGACGCACAAGCCGCTTTTGGATCGGGGGCACGGCTTGCACCGGCAATTCGACACCCAAATCACCGCGCGCCACCATGATGCCGTCAGACGCGGCGAGGATTTCCTCAAAGGCCTCAACGGCGGCAGGCTTTTCGATTTTCGACAAAAGTGCAGCCCGGCCCTTTGCCAAGTCACGCGCTTCGTCCACGTCGGCCGCGCGTTGCACGAACGACAACGCCAACCAGTCGACGCCCAGCTCACATACGAATTCAAGATCGCTGCGGTCTTTCTCGGACAACGCCGCCAAGGGCAACACGACGTCAGGCACGTTCACACCCTTGCGGTTGGAAATCGTGCCACCAATCACAACAGTGCATTGCGCGAAATCGGGGCCACAATCATCCACGGTGAGCCGCAATTTGCCATCGTTCACCAACAACGTCGCACCGGGGCGCAGCGCCTCAAAAATCTCGGGGTGGGGCAGTTGCACTCGGGTCGCATCGCCCGGCGCATCGCTCAGATCAAATCGAAACGGCGCACCTGCCTCTATCTCAGCGCTATCGCCCGCAAACACACCACACCGCAGCTTTGGCCCCTGCAAATCCGCAAGGATCGCGATGGGCCGACCGGTATCACGCTCCAGATCGCGGATCATCGCGTGGCGCGCCCGGATTTCAGAATGATCACCATGGCTCATGTTCAGGCGGAACACATCCGCGCCCGCCTCAAACAACGCCTTGATCGTCTGATAGTCGTTGGATGCGGGCCCCAAAGTGGCCACGATTTTCACATTCCGATGCCGGCGCATTCTGCTCGTTCCTTCTTATTTCGTCTCAAACACGACTAACACATCAAAATGTTAGCGCAAACATTTCCGCTTTAATGCCCGAAGTCTGGGTCAGGCACAACTGGTCACCGCCATAGAAGACCTTTATATCAGCCCTATGACAAGAGCCCTCTCCCCGCCTTATGAAACGCTTCCCGGCCCGGCAACTGCTAGCTGGGTTATCACGTGTGACCATGCAAGCAACCGTATCCCCGAAGAAATCGGCTGCCTCGGCCTACCCAAAACGGACATGGAGCGGCACATTGCCTATGACGTGGGGGCTGCTGGCGTCACCCGCCATTTAGCGACGCACCTGAATGCGCCTGCGGTGCTATCAACCTATTCCCGGCTCGTGATTGACCCTAACCGAGGCGAGGATGACCCAACATTGATGATGCGCCTGTACGACGGCTCCATCATCCCGGCCAACCGTCACGCGACAACGGCGGAGCGTGAGCGGAGGCTTGCTCTCTATCATCGCCCCTACCACGACACGCTGGCACAAACGATCAATGCCACCCCCGACGCCGCCATCGTTGCCATCCACTCCTTCACGCCCCAACTCAAAGGCCGCGCGCCGCGCCCGTGGGAAATCAGCGTCCTGTTTTCCGACACTGACGACCGGCTCTCACGTGCGCTGATCAAAGCCCTCGATACCGAAGAAAACCTGTGCGTCGGCGTGAATGAACCCTATCACGGGCACCTACCCGAAGACGCGCTGCACCGGCATGGTTTGCGGACTGGCCGCCTGCACACACTCATCGAAATCCGAAATGACCTGATCGAAACAGCCGCGCAACAAAAGGCATGGGCCGTCCGCCTCGCCCCGCTACTCGAACACGCGCGCGCCACACTAAAGGAGCCTATCCATGGATGACCAAACCCGCATCGAAATCGAAGCCGCCGCCTTCCGCCGTCTCCGCAAACACCTAATCGAAGACCGCCCAGACGCGCAAAACATCGACATGATGAACCTCGCTGGCTTTTGCCGCAACTGCCTGTCGCGCTGGTACCAAGAAGCCGCGGCGGAACACGGCATCGAGATGACCAAAGACGCCGCGCGTGAAACCTACTACGGCATGCCCATGTCCGAATGGAAGGCCAAGCACCAGACCGAGGC
>NZ_CEZFMW010000204.1:0-3158 GCF_982993085.1 Thalassobacter sp.
GGGGTCCTTCCCGCACAATTTATTGAGTGTTCTTCTAGTGATCATATGCGCCAAGGGCAATATAAGTGGCGGAATTTAGTGGCGCAAAATGTCGCGGTTTTGATCTGGATCAAAGTGGTTGGCCACCCTTCATGTCCGTGGCTTCCGCCTAGGGCGCCCAAGAGGATTGTCCAATAGATATTGGACCGTGCGGTGGCGTCTATTTCGTTGTTTTTAGAACGTAATGCGCGCCCTGCGGGCAGGAGCAGGGCCCATCGCGGGCTCAAAGGTACGGCGCAGGGCCACATCCACATCCCCAAGAGTGACGGGCAGGCCCAAATCAACCAAAGAGGTTACGCCATGTTCGGCAATCCCGCAGGGGATGATTCCGTCAAAGTGGCTTAGGTCAGGCTCAACATTGATCGAGATGCCGTGAAAGCTGACCCATTTGCGTAGTCGAATGCCGATGGCCGCGATCTTATCCTCGGGGATTTCGCCACTTGCGGTGCGGGGGTGGTCGGGCCGGGGCACCCAAACACCCACACGGCCGGGGCGGATTTCGCCCGAGATGTTGAATTCTTGTAGCGTGGCGATGACCCAGTGTTCCAACTGTTCGACAAACAGCCGCACGTCGCGCCCGCGCGCGGCCGCGTCGAGCATAACGTAAACAACACGCTGTCCCGGCCCGTGATAGGTATATTGTCCGCCGCGTTTGCTGGCGTGAACGGGAAAGCGGTCAGGATCGACAAGATCGCTCGGTTTGGCGGATGTACCCGCTGTATAAAGAGGGGGATGCTCTAGCAGCCAAACCGCTTCATCCGCCGTGCCAGCCGCGATTTCGGCGGCGCGGGCCTCCATCCGGGCGACGGCGGTTTCATAGGGCACGAGGCCGTCTGAGGTTATCCATTCGACCACGATGCGCGTCTTTCTTTATATACGGGGGCTTTGTGCGTCGACTTTACGCTCTATCGTTGCATCGTTCAAGCAACGCGGGGGATGGTTGATGGCCCTGTTCGCGCGCCTCTTTCGGGGCGCAAAGCCCCTCGGCGCATACGATTGCGATCCGCATGCATTTTCCTCTTTCCTTCGCTTTTTGGCTGAGCTAAACGCCCCACATACCAAGTCAAGACGTGCGGTCGTGGCGGAATTGGTAGACGCGCAGCGTTGAGGTCGCTGTGGGGTAACACCCGTGGAGGTTCGAGTCCTCTCGACCGCACCATTTGGATCGCGAGACGATCTACTTCCCTGAAAAGATATGAGCTAAGCGCTGGGCGGCGCATTTTAGCCGTTTGGGGTGAATTACCCCCGCTTATATCCCACCGCCAAGTTGTGATCCGTGTCACAGGTGTCGCCGGAGCAACACTCAAAAATATTGGATTTGCAGATCGCGCATTGTTCATGGCCGTGCACGACCACCGTCCGGAGCGGGGACTGGCACCGCGGGCAGCGTTGCTTGTGTGCATTAGAGGGGTCGAGATGGTTGTCCATATACGTCCTCATATCTGATGTCGTTGGCGGGGTTGGGCGAATTATTCCGCCGCGGGCTTAAGCGACGCCATCAACATATGGAACTTTTCACCCTGTACGGCAACATGCCCTCTGATCACCGCTGCGGCGGTGTCGCCGTCGCCAGCCTCAAGCGCTGCGACGATTGCTTCATGCTCGCTCATGGATTGGCTCAGCCGTCCCCGAAAGCGTAGTTGCATTCGGCGGAAGGGTTGTAGCCGTCGGTGTAGACGCAGGCATTCTTGTTCCAGGAACGCGTTGCCGGATTGGCGATAGAGGGTTGCGTGAAATCGCTCATTCTCGCGGTAGTAGCCATCGCTGTCCTTGGCGGCGACGGCGGCATTGCACCGTGCGTTTGTCTCATGAAGGGCCTGCAACGCGGTTTCGGTGATGCGCGATGCGGCAAGCCGGGCGCAGGCGGCCTCTAGCTCCGCCATCACTTCGAACATCTCAAGCAGTTCTACGGGGCCGGGCTGGCGCACGAAAACCCCGCGCCGGGGGATCGCCTCGACCATGCCGCTTTGAGCAAGTCGTTGAAATGCCTCGCGAATGGGGGTGCGTGATACGTTAAACTGTTCAGCAAGCTGCACCTCATCCAACCGCATTCCGTCGGCATAGGTGCCGTCGAAAATCAGCTGCTCAAGGGCCTCTGCAATGCTATCTGCGCGTCGTTTATCCATGTTCTGTATATCATAGCATACGGGATCACACGCAAACAATCACTTTTTGTATACAAAAATATTGATTTAAAAAACACCGCGTGTGACAACCTGTCCAGCCCTGATAGGAATCGGGGCATGTTTCTGGGAGGATTCCAATGAAAAATATGCTGATTTCCACCGCTGTGGGTTTCGGGCTCATGGCTGGTGCTGCATCCGCGACCGAGCTGCGCCTGTCGCACCAGTGGTCCACAAAAGACATCCGCCACCAAGTGGCGCAGATCGTGGCTGACGAAGTCGCCGCCGCCGACGTTGACCTTGAGATTACGATTTTCCCGTCGAAGTCGCTGTTTGCGCCGCGGGAACAATACAACCCCGTGAGCCGTGGCCAGTTGGACATGACGGTTCTGCCGCTCAGCTATGCGGGCGGTCAGCAGCCTGCCTATAACCTGACCCTGATGCCCGGCCTCGTGCGCAACCACGATCACGCCGCGCGCTTGGTGGATAGCCCCTTTATGGACGCCCTCGAAGAGATCATGGCCGAAGATGACGTCAAGGTGCTGGTGCACGGCTACCTTGCGGGCGGTTTTGCGGGTGTAGACAAATGCATCACGTCGCCCGACGACATCCAAGGGCTGCAAACCCGCGCCGCTGGCCGCGCGTTTGAGCAGATGTTGGCAGGGGCAGGGGCGTCGATCACGTCCATGGCATCGTCCGAAATCTACAACGGGATGCAAACCGGCGTGCTACAAGCCGCAAACACCTCGTCGTCGTCCTTCGTGTCCTACCGCATCTATGAGCAGGTCAAATGCTATACACCTGCGTCTGAAACGGCGCTTTGGTTCATGTATCAGCCGCTGTTGATGAACCTGTCGACGTTCAACGACCTGTCGCCCGCACAACAAGAAGCTCTGACCGCCGCCGCTGCAAAAGCCGAAGCATTCTATCTGGAGCAAGCTAAGGCAGAGGACGCGGCTTCGGTCGAGACCTTCAAAGCCGCAGGCGTTGAGATCG
>NZ_CEZFMW010000205.1:0-3149 GCF_982993085.1 Thalassobacter sp.
TGGCTGAGGGCCCGAAAGAGCCGGGACCAAATGTGGATGCGATCATTGCTGAGCGCGATGACTACAAAGATCGCTTTATGCGTGCCTTGGCCGATGCTGAGAACCTGCGTAAACGGTCCGAGCGTGATCGCCGCGAAGCGGAGCAATATGGCGGCTCCAAGCTCGCACGCGATATGATGCCCGTCTACGACAACCTCAAACGGGCGCTTGATGCCGCTGGGGATGAGGCTGACGGTGTTATCGAAGGCATTCAGCTAACGCTGAAAGAACTGTCCAATGTGTTTGAAAAGCACGGGATTACGATCCTGAGCCCCGAAATGGGCGAAAAATTCGACCCACAAATGCACCAAGCCATGTTCGAAGCACCGGTGCCGGGCACCAAAGCTGGTGACATCATTCAGGTGATGGCTGAGGGCTTTATGCTGCATGATCGCCTACTGCGCCCCGCGCAGGTTGGTGTGTCATCCACGCCCGCTGGTTAATCTCCAGCTAAACCCTTTAGCTCATAGATTAAGTTAAGTGCCTCCTTTGGCGTTAACTCATCTGGTAAAATTTCGCGCAGCCGTCCTTCGGCTGCGCTTTTTGTTTGTGGTGCGGGTGGGGGCACTGGCTTTGCTGCAAAAAGCGGCAGATCGTCGATGAACGCCTTTTGGTTGCCGCCTTCTCGTTCGCCTTTTTCCAAGGCCTCCAGTACCAGCCGCGCCCGCGCGACAACGCTTTCAGGCAGCCCAGCTAACTTGGCAACCTGCACGCCATAACTGCGATCCGCCGCGCCCAGCCGGACTTCATGCAGGAAAATAACGTCGCCTTCCCATTCCTTAACCGCAACGGTGGCGTTCTCTACGCCGGGCAGCTTGGCGGCTAGTTGGGTCATTTCATGGTAGTGCGTGGCAAATAGCGCGCGACATTGGTTCACGTCGTGCAGGTGTTCGAGCGTGGCCCATGCGATGGAAAGCCCATCATAGGTCGCTGTCCCGCGGCCAATTTCATCCAAAATTACAAGCGCCCGATCATCCGCTTGGTTAAGGATCGCGGCGGTTTCGACCATCTCGACCATAAAGGTGGACCGCCCACGCGCCAAATCATCGGATGCGCCAACACGTGAAAACAGCTGGCTTACCACACCGATGCGGGCACTTTCGGCGGGTACGAAGCTGCCGATTTGCGCCAACAGTGCGATTAGGGCGTTTTGCCGAAGGTACGTCGATTTACCCGCCATGTTGGGGCCGGTCAGCAGTGAAATTGAAGCAGTATCAGTGGCTGACAGATCCGTATCGTTGCGGACAAACTGGGCGCCTTGGCCTTTGAGAGCGGCCTCCACAACCGGGTGACGTCCGCCGGTGATCGCAAAGTCACGATCACGCGTGATCTCGGGGCGGTTCCAGTTTTCGCCGGTGGCCAAGTCAGCCAGTGCGGTGGTGATATCCATCTCAGCCAACGCACGGGCCGCTTGGTATACGCTGTCCGAAGCCTCCAGAATGGACTGGCGAAGCGTTTCATAGATGCGCTTTTCGAGCTCAAGCGCGCGGGAGCCCGCGTTGAGGATTTTGGTTTCTAGCTCTGACAATTCAACCGTAGTGAAACGAACCTGATTTGCTGTCGTTTGGCGATGAATAAACGTGTCGATGGCATGCATCTTGTCGGCATGGGTCGCGGTGACCTCAATAAAGTAGCCAAGTACGTTGTTGTGTTTGATCTTAAGGCTGGAAATCCCCGTATTAGAGACAAAATCAGCCTGCATCGCGGCAATGACACCACGCCCTTCATCGCGGAGCGATCGGGCCTCATCAAGTTCGGTATCATAATCAGGGGCGACCATCCCCCCATCACGTACCAGCAATGGTGGTTCTGCGACCAATGCATCGTCTAGCAGGTCCAAAAGCGTCGAGTGCCCGGTTAGCGCGCTAACGCTTTCCTTAATTAAACCAGGCAAGTTTTCGGCTGCAAGCACTTCGGATATATGAAGCGATTGATGTAATCCGTCCCGAACGGCAGCTAGGTCGCGCGGTCCGGCGCGATCTAGCGAAAGCCGCGATAAGGCGCGGTCCATGTCGGGTGTCTTACGCAAGGCATCGCGGAGCGTTTGGGTCAGAGCGCTGTTTTTATTGGCCCATGTTATCGCATCAAGGCGCGCAGTAATGACGTCAATTTGTGTGGATGGTGCGGAAACGCGCCGCTCCAATAATCGCCCGCCACCAGCCGTTAGCGTACGATCAATACACGCCAGAAGGGAGCCTGCGCGCCCACCTGATAAACTGTGGGTGAGTTCAAGGTTGCGCCGTGTCGCGCCATCTATTTGCATCAAGCGCTGGGTGGCTTCTTTGACCGGAGGACGCAAAAGCGGAAGCTGCCCGCGCTGCGTTAGGTCCAAATAGCTAACCACGGCGCCCATTGCACCCAACTCAGCACGGCTAAAGCTGCCAAAAGCCTCAAGCGTTGCTACACCGAAAAGCGTACATAATCTGCTGTGCGCACCATCACTGTCAAAGGCAGATCGTGCGACTGTTGTCAGGGCTCCACCAGCATCCTCAACCGTTTCGCGCACCTCTTCTTCGCGGCCTTCTGCCACGATGATCTCGCGTGGTCCTAGTCGCGCCAATTCTGGGCCGAGCCGAACGGAAGGACAGGGCGTGACATGAAAAGCACCGGTGGAAATATCGACCCACGCAAGTGCAGAAGCGTCTCTAACACTGCAATATGCAGCCAAATAATTATGACGACGCGCCTCTAGCAGGCTGTCTTCCGTAAGGGTGCCAGGAGTGACCAGCCGTACAATGCCACGCTTCACCACGGATTTTGAGCCGCGTTTTTTCGCTTCTTCCGGGGTTTCCAATTGCTCACATACAGCGACGCGGAACCCTTTGCGGATCAACGTCAAAAAGTAGTTTTCCGCCGAGTGCGCAGGAACGCCACACATCGGAATATCCGCGCCTTGGTGTTTGCCGCGTTTTGTCAGCGCAATATCTAGCGCCTCTGCCGCTGCGACGGCATCATCAAAAAACATCTCGTAAAAATCGCCCATCCGATAGAACAAGAGCGCGTCGGGCGCGTCCTCCTTGATCTCCAGATATTGCGCCATCATCGGCGTGACGTTCGACATAGGCGCGCCCCCCAGTTTGGACCCTCGCGCGAACGTATCGGCTTGGTCA
>NZ_CEZFMW010000206.1:0-3117 GCF_982993085.1 Thalassobacter sp.
CTGATCTGGAAGCGGACACTGGCCAGCCAGATGGAAGCCGCCCGCTTTGAGCGCACGACCGCAATCATCGGCTCCGATGATGCGCAGGTCGAAATGCGTGCCTCCGGGCAAGTCGTGCTCTTTGACGGCTTTATGAAGGTCTACATGGAAGGCCGTGACGACGAGGTCGTGGATGACGATGACAAGCGTCTGCCGTCGATCCAGCAGGGTGAGCCTGCTAAGAAGGAAAGCATCACCCCCGAGCAACACTTTACCCAGCCACCGCCCCGCTACACCGAGGCGACACTGGTTAAGCGAATGGAAGAGCTAGGCATTGGGCGCCCCTCAACCTACGCATCCATTGTGACAACGATCCAAGATCGTGGCTATGTCATCAAAGAAAAAAACCGCCTGATCCCCGAGGATAAAGGCCGGTTGGTGACGGTATTTCTGTCAAACTACTTCCGCAAATATGTGGGCTATGACTTCACGGCTGAGCTGGAAAACCAGCTTGATGAAGTGTCCGCTGGCAATGCGCAGTACAAAGACGTGCTGAACCGGTTCTGGCGTGATTTTAAGGCCGCGATCGATGAAACCGCCGAGCTGCGCATCACCGAAGTCCTTGAGAAAATCAACGAGGTACTAGAGCCGCACCTGTTTCCCGACCAAGGCGACGGCAAACCGCCGCGTCAGTGCCCGAATTGCGAAATTGGCCGCTTGTCCATGCGTACGGCGCGCGCAGGTGGGGCGTTTATCGGCTGCTCCAACTACCCTGAGTGCCGCTACACACGGCCCTTCGGTCCCCCCGGCATGGAGGATCCATCGGCGATCCCACCCGAGGGCAAGCTATTGGGCAGCGACGCCGACGACGAGATCCGGATCTTTAAGGGCCGCTTTGGACCCTACGTCCAGCGCGGCGAAGTGACCGAAGAAAACAAAAAACCCCCGCGCCAGTCTATTCCAAAAGAGTGGGCGCCCGAGGAATTAACGCTTGAGCAGGGTGTGCAGTTGCTTGCTCTGCCACGCCTGATCGGAGAGCACCCCGAAGACGGTATCCCGGTTTGGGCCAATATCGGTCGTTATGGGCCGTATCTGAAGCACGCCGACAGCACGTCGAACCGGGGCGGCACGAATGCCAACCTCGAAGGGCTTGATGAGGTTTGGACCGTGGGCATGAACCGCGCGGTGCAATTGCTGGCCGAGAAAGTGGCATCTCGGGGGGGCCGAGGGGTTGCAGCCACACCGCTGAAAGAACTGGGCGAGCATCCCGACGGCGGTGGTGCGGTGAATATCATGAAGGGCAAATACGGGCCTTACGTGAAGTGGGAGAAGGTGAATGCCACCATTCCCGAAACCACCGAGCCGGAGGACGTAACGATGGACTTGGCCGTTCAGCTATTGGAAGAACGGTTGGCCAAGACCGGTAAGAAAAAGCCTGCCGCAAAGAAAGCAGCGGCGAAAAAGCCCGCAGCGAAGAAACCAGCGGCGAAGAAGAAAGCGCCTGCTAAGAAGAAACCTGCGGCCAAAACCGAAACGAAATAGCCAGATTGCGCGCCTTCGGCGCATTGCGATGCTTTGGGGGGGCGCTGCCCCCGCCCTTCGGGCTCCCCCGGAGTATTTTGGGAACAAAGGAACGGGGCACGGCCTATTCGGCTATCGCTAGTCAGTGACGATGCATATTTGGGCCAGTTGCATATGCCCAAGGGGGCGCATGTATAACCCAAGCTTGTTTCTAGACATCCGCGCATTGGCGCGATTGAGCACGCCAATTATCATATCTCTTGCCGCCTCAATGCTCATCGGGGTCGTAGATACGATTATGATCGCGCCTTTGGGCACCGTCGCGCTCGCGGCAGCGTCGATCACGGTATCAATTCAGGTGATCTTTTTTGCCTGTCTCTACGGGTTTGTTTCGGGCACCTCTGTGAGAATGTCTGAGACATTCGGAGCGAGCGATGCACGCGGCTTGTCTGAGGCCACCTTGGCGGGCCTTGTGATTGGAGGGGGTGCCGGGGTTTTAGGCATGGGCTTGATGCTGGCGATGAGGCCTGGTTTGGCTTGGCTCGGTCAGCCGCCGGATGTGCTAGACGCGCTTGCGGATGGTTATTGGCAGGCTATGGCCGTTATGTTGGTCCCATTTACGCTATTCTACATGCTTAAGGGTTTATTTGATGCACTGAGTGCGCCTTGGCTAGGGGTGAGCATTGCCTTTGGTGCCGTTGCTTTGAACGTGCCTGCCAATTGGGTGCTGATCTACGGAATTGGTAACTGGGACGGTGTGGGACTGTCTGGAGCAGCTTATGCCAGCCTGTTTTCGCAGAGTGCCTCTTTATTGATGGCGTTGGCCTTTTGGCGCTACGGGGGGGCGTTTTCTAGCGCGCGGCATGTAGTTTCCCTCACGCGGTCAGAGCTCTTGCGTCAGCTACGCGCAGGTGGGACGATCGCCACCGGTTATTTCAGCGAAGGGGCGGTCTATGCCTGTGTCGGTCTGATGGTGGGTTGGTTTGGCGCAGGCGCGCTGGCGGCAAATCAGATCGTCAATTCCGTCGCGACTGTCCTCTATATGGTACCTCTTGGCATATCGATTGCGGTGTCCATTGTCGTCGGCCAAGCATTGGGAGCTGGGGAGGATCATCGCATTAGGGGCATTGGTCTGGCGGCTCTTAGCCTGAGTGTCGGGTGGATGGTGACCGTAATGCTTGGACTGCTGATGTTAGCGGCCCCAATAGCCGGTGCACTGTCGGCCGATCCTGCGGTCGTGACCTTGGCCACGACACTGTTTTGGATCATCGCGGCCACACAGATTGCGGACGGCGTGCAGGGCACCATGTTGGGCGCGGCGCGGGGTATGACAGACAACAGCGTGCCTGTCGCCGCGACCTTGCTGGGCAACTGGGGCGTCGCCCTGCCGCTAGCCTATGGGCTTGGTGTTTTTCTGGGTTGGGGGCCTGAGGGAATATGGATTGGCTACGGTTTAGGGCTCGCCTTTGCGGCTATCCTCGTGAGTTGGCGGTTCTTTTGGAAGGTCAAACGCTTGACGCCCGAGCCAAACGCTCCGACATAAAAGCCATAAGGAGAGCCAATGCCCGATCAAATGCCCGCGCTACAGCCGCACCCCGATGTTCTTGAGTTCCTTGC
>NZ_CEZFMW010000207.1:0-3044 GCF_982993085.1 Thalassobacter sp.
CGGGTTTCATCACCGCCACCTTCATATTCCACAAGACGACCAGAGGTCAGGATAATTGGGTAATCCTTGCTGAAGTCGTTCTTTTGGATCGAGGCGTACATCGTCGGCAGACGATAGAACTTACGGTCCTCATAGGTGGGGTAATCCGCGACCAGATCACGACGTGGCGTATAGAGCGGCTCACGGTGTGTTGGTACGGGATCAGGGAAGGTCCACACGACGGCACGGGCTTTTGCGTTCCCGAAGGGCGCACAACCATGCTTGATCGCAACCCGCTGGATGCCGCCCGAAAGGTCGGTTTTCCAGTTGGTCTTGGGGCCTGCAACAGCGTCGATCGCGGCACGTTCGTCCGCAGTCAGATCGCCGTCCCACCCAAGGTCCATCAGCATTTGCATGGTGAACTCGGGGTAGCCGTCCTTGATCTCACTGTCTTTGGAGTAGACGCCTTCGGCCAACAGGTTGTCGCCGTCCCGCTCAACGCCGAAACGTGCGCGGAAGGTAAGACCACCATCAGCAACCGACTTCGACATATCGTAGAGGTTGGGCGTACCAGGGTGCTTCATGTCGGCGGTGCCCCAGCAAGGCCATGGCAGACCGTAGTAGTCCCCATCAGCGGGTCCACCAACGGCTTTGAGCGTCGTGCGATCAAAGGTGTGCTGGTTGGCCATGTGGAGTTTGATCCGCTCAGGGCTTTGGCCCGTGTAACCGATTGTCCACAAACCGCTGTTGAACTCACGCGTGACGCTTTCAACGTTTGGCGTAACTTCATCTTCCATCTCGATGTTGCGGAAGAAGCGATCAGCAAAGCCGAACTTCTTCGCAAACAGACCGATGATTTCGTGGTCTGTTTTGCTCTCGAAGAGAGGGTCCACAACCTTGTCACGCCACTGAAGCGAACGGTTGGAGGCCGTCACCGAGCCACGTGTTTCGAACTGCGTACACGCGGGCAGCAGGTAAACACCATCGGTACGGTCGTGCAGAACGGCAGAGACGGTGGGGTACGGGTCGATAACAACCAGCATGTCCAGCTTCTCCATCGCGGTCTTCATCTCGACCTGACGGGTTTGCGAGTTAGGCGCGTGGCCCCAGAGCACCATGGCACGAACGTTGTCGTTCTGATCCATGTTGTCCTTTTCCTCAAGGATACCATCGATCCAGCGCGACACAGGAATACCCGTGAGGTTCTGAAGCGACTTTTCCTTGCCGTCGGCGCCGGTGATGGAACCGAACTGACCTGCAAGCCATTCGGGATCTTCACCCCAAACGCGGGCCCAGTGCCCCCAAGCGCCGTTGGACAGACCGTAGTAGCCTGGCAGCGTGTGCGACAGAACACCAAGGTCGGTTGCGCCTTGCACGTTGTCGTGGCCGCGGAAAATGTTGGTACCGCCACCCGACGTGCCCATGTTGCCCAGCGCCAGCTGAAGCACACAGTACGCACGTGTGTTGTTGTTACCATTGGTGTGCTGCGTGCCACCCATACACCAAATCACGGTGCCGGGGCGGTTGTTTGCAAGCGTTTTAGCAACGCGGCGCAGCTGCTCACCGGGGGTGCCGGTTACGCGCTCGACCTCTTCGGGTGTCCATTTGGCCACTTCGTCACGGATCTGGTCCATGCCCCAAACGCGGGTGCGGATGAACTCTTTGTCTTCCCAACCGTTTTCGAAGATGTGGTACAGAATACCCCAAACCAGCGCCACGTCGGTACCGGGACGGAAGCGAACGTACTCATCAGCGTGTGCCGCAGTCCGCGTGAAGCGCGGGTCGCAAACGATGACGGGTGCGTTGTTTTCTTCCTTCGCCTTCAGGATGTGAAGCAGCGAAATCGGGTGCGCTTCTGCGGCGTTGGAGCCGATCATGAAGATCGCTTTGGAGTTGTGGATGTCGTTGTACGAGTTCGTCATGGCGCCGTAGCCCCATGTGTTCGCAACACCAGCCACAGTCGTGGAGTGACAAATACGGGCTTGGTGATCCACGTTGTTCGTGCCCCAGTAGGCTGCGAACTTGCGGAACAGGTAAGCCTGCTCGTTGTTGTGCTTGGCGGAGCCGAGCCAGTAAACGCTGTCCGGGCCGCTTTCTTCGCGGATGGACGTCATGCCGTCGCCGATCTCGTTGATCGCCTGTTCCCAGCTAATGCGCTTCCACTCACCACCCTCTTTTTTTATGGGGTATTTGAGGCGGCGTTCGCCGTGGGCGTGCTCACGAACCGAGGCCCCCTTGGCGCAATGCGCACCGAGGTTAAAGGGGCTGTCCCAGCCGGGCTCTTGCCCAGTCCACACACCGTTGGACACTTCGGCCACAACGGAACAACCCACCGAACAGTGGGTGCAGACCGATTTAATGGTTTCAACGTTGCCTGAAACTGCGCCCGCTGCTGCGGATGCGGGTTTCACCGCACCACCAGTGGCTGCGATGGCCGCCAGACCGCCGATGGCCAGACCCGAGCCGCGCAAGAAAGCGCGCCGGTCTACCGTGGCGTTGGCTGCTTCAGACAGGAGAGTGGTCCGCTGGGGGCGTCGCGCAACCCCATTGGTCTTTTTCCTAAGCATATTACATTCCTTCCGTGCTTGTTCGACCCAATTTCAGGGCCTCACGCGCTTGGTGTTTAAGTGTGATCTGTCGCAGTCGGGCGTCACGCAACCAGTCGCTTGGATCGTCTCCTCCCACGCCCGAAGTCCGGACGCCGAAATCATAGCCGCCTAGAAACGGGCGCTTTCGAAATAGGCACGTGTGTGTGCGGTATCCTGAATGGTCTCGCTGGTCAGGTCGGGTGCCGCGGCTTCAGCCGTGTCCCCTGCTGCCATTGCAACCGCAGCAACGGGTGCCGCAGTGCCTGCAAGTTTCAGAAAGTCGCGGCGTGATGCCTTGGTCGCTTTCTCTGTCATGAAATCTCCGTGGGTTTCATGGGTTCTGACGCCAGCCCCTTGCGGTGCTTGCGCCACTCGAAATGCGGATTACTCCGCGCTCATCCGGAAGGCTTCGGCCTCAATCTCCATGAACACACGCCCGATCGTTCCGACCGGTGTGTAAAAGAGTGAGGTTTTCGC
>NZ_CEZFMW010000208.1:0-3010 GCF_982993085.1 Thalassobacter sp.
ATTTTTCTCGCTGCGTGCGCTCGCAGCACAAATTCACAATGACTGGGTCGGGCTCTAAGCCGCCATTTGCTGCGAACTATATCAATGTCCGCTAAGGGCCGATCATGATGCTACCATGGTTTATTCCACTTGAATACTGCTGCACAAGCCGCGCCCTGTGACCAAGTCACTGCCGCCTAAATTCATTAAGAACCCGGAACTCATAAGCGCGGAATGAATTCCGGAAACTGGGTTGGCGGGTTTGAAATGTGCTCGGGATGCTTCCGTCGCCCAGCGCATGGCGCAGATATCTGAAGGTTTTGCCCCTGATTTGGCGAGCCTTATGACGCGCGGCACTAAGGGGCAGGGATTTGGGAGAAAAATGCGGTTTCGTTGATGAAATGACCGGTCTGGGGGCCTGTCAGGTGGCGATCTTGCGATTATAA
The DNA here is from genome assembly GCF_982993085.1 of Thalassobacter sp. NCBI lineage: Bacteria > Pseudomonadati > Pseudomonadota > Alphaproteobacteria > Rhodobacterales > Roseobacteraceae > Thalassobacter > Thalassobacter sp. The sequence goes on from NZ_CEZFMW010000208.1 coordinate 426, forward strand.
TCGCGATGGTTTACGTCAACACCACGTCAACCACTCAACGTCTGTTTGCCTACATCTCAACGCGTCTCAACGCATCCAATGTCGTTGGAAGTCGGTGAACAGAGTAAATGAAAACAAAGGCTTATCGGCTAAGTGGCTGATTTCAAACAATTAAGCAAAATCAAAGAGTTACGACTCATAACCTGAAGGTCGTAGGTTCAAATCCTACTCCCGCAACCAAAAAAATCAAATAAATCAAAAGTTTAGTTTCCGAGTTAAATACTGGGGAATTATAAGCGCGTTTCAAGTCAACGCCACGTCAACATTTGACGAGTCATCCGCCCCGAAAAACCGTAATCAGGGATAATCAGCCGCGCTCAGCGATGGTCGGTGACATTCCACTGCATTGAACCACATTCGCTTGGCCGGGTGATGGCGGCAATCGTGACCATCCCCAGTTTCATCTCCGGAAAATTTGCGGAGAATAGATCAGATAATCTCCGCGCAGCACGCCTAGCTTATCCAGGATCGTCGGCTAGATCCGCCTTTTCCATTCGGCACCTAGCACGGATGCTCAGCGATCTCGTCTAGGCCTGCACACACGGGCCTCTTGGCATCGCCGTTGTGCTCGTGGCATCACTTGCGCATGATTGCATTCCGTACGCTCCCTGATGATCATCCAGATTTAATGCGCTCGCCGCTGCTGCGGGGCGCACTTTTGACGCTGCAATATGCCCAAGAGCACGGATCGATTGGCCTCACCCAAACCAAGGCGTTTAAGCGCGTCTTCGTCCACTGGGCTGTGGAGAACTTCGATTGGCCGGGGAAAAGTGCTGAGGAAATGTTCCGCTTCAACAAGGTCATCAACGAGTACGAATTCCCACCACTTGAGGTTCTGCACTTCCTGCTAATCTCGTTACGCCTCGGCCGGCATTATAAGGGGGCGTTTCGGTTGACAAAGAAGGGTGCTGAGCTGGCCCGATCGCCAGGGCGCTTGGTTGCCGAGCTGATCCCGTACTTCGTTCTCCGCATCGATCACGCGTCCTATGCCCGTTTTGACGATCGGCCGTTTGGCAAATGGGATGTCTGGATGAATGTCATCAACGTCGAGGCGGACCGAGGCACCACTGAGGCAGCTTTGTACCAGGGCTTTTATGGTGAGCCAGAGGATTGGCACACCGCGGGATGGCGGGCGATGGGCGCATTCTCATCATGTGTCTTGCGGCCACTTGAGTGGGCGGGACTGTTGATGGAGACCCGTGACAACAGCCCGGGCAAGCACGATTGTCACGTCTTCAAGACCCAGCTTTGGCGGAGTTCGCTTAAGCTCGATACCGATGAGATGCTGCAGCCGACGCCCGTTCAGTGATGCATGCACCTGTTTGTAGTTTCAATGATTAGACGTGAGTCAACGGCCGTATAGAAACCATGTCGGCCTGTTGTGCAGCGTCAGCGTTCAACGATGACCCGGTTTGCGTCGTCGGCGATAGTGGCGCAACGCGTGATAAGCTTTTCAAACGGTTCAGCATCTGTCAGGAGGAGACCATCCTCGACCATTTTGCGATAATCTTCTGCAAGAGTATCACGCGCGGATCCGGTCGGTACCAATTCCAAACCACCACTGACGGCCGCAACGTAATCGATCGTGTTTCCAGCAACGTCTTTTTCGGTGAAGAACATACCCTTGTGGTTGGCTACTGCTTGCGCCAAGTTCTTGTCCCTGGTTGCCTTTTCGGCGATCCCAGCATCAGCAAGGCGAACCAAGTCGTGCCAGTGTCTAGCGAAGCGGTCACCTCGCAAGCGTTGCTGTCGACAAAAGACGTGTATCGCAGTCGCCTTTTCCCAAAATGTTCGCTCAGCATGCATGACCCGCGGATTTGCGGTAGGAAAGACAAGTCCATCAATCACGCCATCGGCATCACAACTGATGGCGCGAAGGCTGGCCGGTTCGCCAGTTGCGCGCGCTCCGAATTCCAACATAACAGAAGGCGCAACATACCCAGTGCCCAAGGAAGCTGCCTCATAATCTATAAACAGCTTCTCGCCCTCATGACGCAGTGTGGCGGGTAAGCTCATTTGCATGATTGGGCTTTGCAGTACGGGTTGCAGCGTCGATGGTATCCATTCTTTCAAGCGCTGCCGTGCGGCCTTCGTCCAGCGTCTTTCTTCACCTCTTGATGTGGGGATAGCATCCTGGCTGTCGCCGACAAGATCGGGCGCGATTGCTCGGATGTCGTAAGTCAGGTCAACATCCTCAGAGAAGCGTTGGATGATGCCGTAGGCCTTCGACAGAGACGTGCCCCCCTTGAACACGAGATGATCACCTGCAGGAGAGTTGAAAAGCGTGTCCAGGGCCCAGACAACCCACACGTCCTTTTCGAGCAAGTGGGGAGGGCGGCCGAGGCTATCTGCAGCCACGCCGAGGGCTTCGCGTCTGTCATCTAGCGATAAAGTCAAGAAGGCTTCAGCCATGAGCTACACGACTGACAGTACTGGCAAGCCAGGTTGGAAACTGTGGTGCTGCTGCGACCAATTCGGAAAACGAAGCGCCTGGGATTTTACGCTTGAGCGTCTTCAGTGCGCCTTCGGCCTGTTCAGGGCCCAAC
>NZ_CEZFMW010000209.1:0-1624 GCF_982993085.1 Thalassobacter sp.
ACAACATCCAATCAGGGAGGATCAGGGATGTCTATTAAGAGCGCACTTTGTGCGGCAACGGCATTTACGCTGGTAACAGCAGGCGGTGCATTTGCAGACGGCCATTCCGCAACGATCACCATCGCGACCGTAAACAACGGCGATATGATCCGCATGCAGGGCTACACCGACACATTCACCGAACAAACCGGCATTGCGGTTGAGTGGGTGACACTCGAAGAAAACGTACTTCGCCAACGCGTGACAACGGACATCACCACCAAAGGTGGCGCGTTCGACATCATGACAATCGGCATGTACGAAACCCCCATTTGGGGCGCAAATGGCTGGCTCGTAGCGCTGGACGATCTGTCCGCTGACTACGACGCAGCAGACATCCTGCCCGCAATGGCTGGTGGTCTGTCCCACGACGGCACATTGTTCGCAGCGCCTTTCTACGGCGAAAGCTCGATGGTCATGTACCGCACAGACCTGATGGAAAAAGCCGGTCTGGAAATGCCCGACGCCCCATCGTGGAGCTTTATCGCTAAAGCAGCACGCGCAATGACCGATCGTGAAAACGACATCAACGGTATCTGTCTGCGCGGTAAAGCCGGTTGGGGCGAAGGTGGCGCGTTCATCACAGCCATGTCCAACTCCTTTGGCGCACGCTGGTTCGACGAAGAGTGGAACGCACAGTTCGACACACGTGAGTGGTCCGACACGCTGAACTTCTACAAGAACATGATGGACGACGCTGGTCCCGAAGGTTACGCGACCAACGGCTTCAACGAAAACCTGTCGCTGTTCAACCAAGGCAAATGCGGCATGTGGATTGACGCCACTGTTGCAGCGTCCTTCGTAACTGGCGACGACTCGACTGTTGCTGACTCCGTGGGCTTCACGCTCGCACCCGACAACGGCATGGGCAAACGCTCCAACTGGTTGTGGGCATGGGCGCTGGCCGTTCCTGCTGGCACACAGCAAGAAGCAGAAGCCAAACAGTTCATCGAGTGGGCCACATCCAAGGACTACATCGAACTGGTTGCTGCAAACGAAGGTTGGGCAAACGTTCCTCCCGGTGCACGTACGTCGCTGTACGAAAACCCCAACTACCAAGCGGTTCCTTTCGCTCAGATGACACTGGACTCGATCCTGTCGGCTGATCCGAACAACTCGACCGTAGACCCCTCCCCCTACGTTGGTGTTCAGTTCGCAGCGATCCCCGAGTTCGCCGGTATCGCAACTGAAGTGAGCCAAGAGTTCTCCGCGGCCTACGCTGGACAGCAGTCCATCGAAGAAGCCCTGGAAAAAGCTCAGGCCATCACGAACGAAGCAATGGAAGCCGCTGGCTACCGCTAAGCGACTTACGCCGGAGGGCGGGCCAAGCGCCTGCCCTCTGGACACTCTCTCTCCTCTTCCTTTTTTCTATTTTATGCACTCCTGCGGCTCGTCCGCTAACGATCGAGGTATAACCAATGGCCACCAAAGCATCCCGATCCGCCGCCCGCGTTATGATGGCGCCCGCCGTGGTCCTGCTCTTGGGCTGGATGTTGGTGCCCTTGATCATGACCCTGTGGTTCTCATTCACCAAGTACCTGCCCCTGCGCGGCGACAGCATTGAGCGCGGTCTCGATTGGGTCGG
>NZ_CEZFMW010000209.1:1724-2992 GCF_982993085.1 Thalassobacter sp.
CAGCTTGAGGCCGCCGAAATGGACGGCGCCCCTGCCCTGAAACGCTTTTGGTTTATCGTGCTGCCCCACCTTGGCCGCGCCATTACCATCGTCATCCTGATCCAAACGATCTTTTTGTTGTCGATCTTCGCAGAGATCTTCGTCACCACCGGCGGCGCCTTTGGCACCCGCACCCTGACCTACTTGATTTTCCAGCGTGTCATCGACAGCCAGAATATCGGACTTGGTTCTGCGGGCGGTGTCTACGCCATCATCCTTGCCAACATCGTTGCCATCTTCTTGATGCGCATCGTCGGCAAGAACCTGGACGCTTGAGGGGCTACGCACATGGCACGCGCTGTAACAACCAACCGCAAGATCATCACGACCGCCGTCGCATGGACGATTGCACTGATCCTGTTCTTTCCGATCTTTTGGACAATCCTGACCAGCTTCAAAACCGAGGCGCAGGCGATCAACGACCCGCCCCTGTTCTTCAACTTTGACTGGACGCTCGAAAACTACGCAGTGGTGCAGGAACGTTCTGACTACATGAAGTTCCTGTGGAACTCGATCATCATCGCGGGTGGCTCCACCATCCTTGGTATTCTGATCGCGATCCCTGCGGCATGGTCGATGGCTTTTGTACCCTCGGTGCGGACCAAAGATATCCTGCTGTGGATGCTCTCGACCAAGATGTTGCCTGCGGTGGGTGTGCTCTACCCGATCTCGCTGATCTTTGTGGAATTCAACCTTCTCGATACGCGCCTTGGCCTGATCGTCGTGTTGATGCTGATCAACCTGCCGATCATCGTCTGGATGCTCTACACATACTTCCGCGAAATTCCGGGTGAAATCCTCGAAGCGGCGCGAATGGACGGGGCAACACTACGCGATGAAATCCTCTATGTGCTGACGCCCATGGCAGTGCCGGGCATTGCATCCACGCTGCTCCTGAACTTCATCCTCGCATGGAACGAAGCATTCTGGACACTCAACCTAACGGCGGCCAACGCGGCGCCTTTGACAGCCTTTATCGCAAGCTACTCCAGCCCCGAAGGCCTATTCTTCGCCAAGCTTAGCGCGGCATCCACGATGGCCATTGCGCCAATCCTCATCCTTGGCTGGTTCAGCCAGAAACAACTTGTCCGAGGTCTGACCTTCGGCGCGGTGAAATAAGGAACCCGAACGATGGGACAGATTGAACTCAAACAGGTCACCAAAAGCTTTGGCGACGTTCAGGTCATTCCACCTTTGGACCTGACCATCCATGACGGTGAATTCACCGT
>NZ_CEZFMW010000210.1:0-2973 GCF_982993085.1 Thalassobacter sp.
ACAACTTAGAACTTTTCTAGAAACTCACCTTGAGGCTGGCTCAAAAGAGACTATTTTGATCGGGAAAGGCGCGGAGCGTTTGCCGAACACATCCTGCATCGTGACCCCCGGCTGGAAGGGGGAGACGCAGGTCATGGCGTTGGACTTGGCGGGTTTTGCCGTCAGCGCTGGATCCGCGTGTTCCAGCGGCAAGGTGCGCGCCAGCGGCGTGCTGCGCGCCATGGGATTAAATGAGGCTGAGGCAGGATCTGCGATCCGAGTGAGCCTTGGACTGGACACAACAGAGGCTGATGTGGCTGCGTTTTGCGCGGCTTTTCTGAAGCTTCAGGCAAAACATCTCGCGCGGGCTGCGTGAGAGCATAGGAGGGCTAGATGGTCGCTTTGGACGAAACTCAGGTGAAAGAAGGCGTCGATCAGGATACGGTTGATGCGGTGAAATCTCTTGGTGGGGCCTATAAGTATGGCTGGAACACCGACATTGAGATGGAATACGCGCCCAAGGGTTTGTCGGAAGACATCGTGCGCCTGATCTCAGAGAAGAACAACGAGCCGGAGTGGATGCTGGAATGGCGTCTGGTCGCGTACCGTCGTTGGCTTGAGCTGAAAGAGCCTGATTGGGCGATGGTAGATTATCCTGAGATCGATTTTCAGGACCAGTACTACTATGCGCGCCCAAAAAGCATGGAAGTAAAGCCTAAGTCGCTGGACGAGGTGGATCCCAAGCTGTTGGCGACCTACGAAAAGCTGGGCATCCCCCTCAAGGAACAGATGATCCTTGCGGGCGTTGAGGGCGCAGAAGACATCGACGCTGATGCGCCGCGCAAAGTGGCCGTGGACGCTGTATTCGATAGTGTGTCTGTTGGTACGACCTTTCAGGCTGAACTGAAAAAGGCTGGTGTGATCTTTTGCTCAATCTCGGAAGCCATTCAGGAGCATCCCGAGTTGGTCAAACAGTACCTTGGCACGGTCGTTCCGCAGTCGGATAACTACTACGCGACACTGAACTCGGCGGTCTTTTCGGATGGGTCGTTTGTTTACATTCCGCCCGGCGTAAAGTGCCCAATGGAATTGTCGACGTATTTCCGGATCAACGCGGAGAATACCGGGCAGTTTGAGCGGACGTTGATCATCGCTGACAAAGGATCCTACGTGTCCTACCTTGAGGGCTGTACTGCCCCGCAGCGGGACATCGCGCAGCTGCACGCAGCCGTGGTTGAACTGGTGCTGCTGGATGACGCTGAGATCAAATACTCGACCGTTCAGAACTGGTTCCCCGGTGATGAAAACGGCAAAGGCGGCATCTATAACTTTGTCACCAAGCGTGCCGATTGCCGGGGCGACCGGTCCAAAGTGATGTGGACGCAGGTTGAAACCGGCTCTGCTGTGACGTGGAAATACCCTTCTTGCATTCTGCGCGGCGACGACAGTCAGGGTGAATTCTATTCAATCGCGATTGCTAACAACTACCAGCAGGCGGACACGGGCACCAAGATGGTGCACCTTGGCAAGAACACAAAAAGCCGGATCGTCTCCAAGGGGATTTCGGCGGGCCGAGCGCAGAACACCTACCGTGGCTTGGTGTCGATGCACCCCAAAGCGAAAAACGGGCGAAACTACACGCAGTGCGACTCGCTGTTGATTGGTGACAAATGCGGGGCGCACACGGTTCCCTACATCGAAGTGAAGAATAACTCTTCGCGGGTTGAGCACGAGGCGACGACGTCCAAGGTGGACGATGATCAGCTGTTTTACTGTCGTGCCCGTGGCATGGACGAAGAAGAGGCTGTGGCGTTGGTTGTGAACGGTTTCTGCAAAGAAGTCCTTCAGGCTCTGCCGATGGAATTCGCGATGGAAGCTCAGCAGTTGGTTGCCATCTCGCTCGAAGGATCCGTGGGCTAGGATGGTCGCGCAATGCGTTTCGAAACCATTGAGTGAGTAACCAAAGCGATGCGCAAACTCATCTACATCGCAGCGGGCGCGATTGGCTCGCTGCTGGGGTTTTTGGTCGATAAGGCCATTTACCCGGATGGGGGCACGACGCTGATGAAGATCGGGTTCGTGTTGGGGCTATGTCTGGCCTACGTGGCACTGAACCGCGATCGGCCAAAAGATAAACCAGATGGCCAAGCGCCCTCTGACGAAACATAAAATTCGAGGGCCGGATGGTCCTGTAAGGAGTAAGAAAAATGCTGGATATCAAAAACCTGCACGTCAAACTTGAAGAAGAAGACAAGGTGATCCTGAAGGGCGTAAATCTGAGCATCGGCTCGGGTGAGGTTCACGCGATCATGGGGCCGAACGGTTCAGGTAAATCCACGCTGTCCTATGTGCTGTCGGGCAAAGACGGTTACGAAGTCACCGACGGCGAGGCTGCACTTGAGGGCGCTGATCTGTTGGAGATGGAACCCGAAGAGCGTGCCGCCGCAGGTCTCTTCTTGGCGTTTCAGTACCCTGTTGAAATCCCCGGTGTGGGCAACATGACGTTCCTGCGCACGGCCGTGAATGCACAGCGCAAGGCGCGCGGTGAAGACGAGCTTTCGGCAGGTGAGTTCCTGAAGGTTGTGCGTGAGCGCGCCAAGACGTTGAAAATCGATGCTGATATGCTGAAGCGCCCCGTAAACGTGGGCTTCTCCGGTGGTGAGAAAAAGCGTAATGAGATCCTGCAAATGGCGATGCTTGAGCCAAAGATGTGCGTTCTGGATGAAACGGACTCGGGTCTTGACGTGGATGCGATGAAACTTGTGTCCGAAGGCGTGAACGCTCTGCGCTCTGAGGGTCGTTCTTTCCTCGTGATCACGCACTACCAGCGCCTTCTGGATCACATCAAACCCGATGTCGTGCACATCATGGCAGACGGCCGGATCATCAAAACGGGTGGCCCCGAGTTGGCGATTGAAGTCGAAAACAACGGCTACGCCGACATTCTGGCGGAGATGGCATAATGGGTCTGCCGGAAACCAAACAATCCGAGAC
>NZ_CEZFMW010000211.1:0-2944 GCF_982993085.1 Thalassobacter sp.
AGTTCATGACGTTTAACTTCGCCATGCAAGCCATTGACCACATTATCAACTCTGCGGCCAAGACGCTCTATATGTCCGGCGGCCAGATGGGGGCACCTATGGTGTTCCGTGGCCCCAACGGTGCGGCCGCCCGCGTTGGCGCGCAGCACTCGCAGGACTACGCGGCGTGGTACGCTTCGATCCCCGGCCTCAAGGTCGTGATGCCCTACTCGGCCGCAGACGCCAAAGGCCTGATGAAGACCGCCATTCGCGACAACAACCCAGTGATCTTCCTTGAGAACGAAATTCTCTACGGGAAATCCTCCGAAGTGCCGGACATGGATGATTTCACCATCCCCTTTGGCAAAGCACGCACATGGCGCACCGGGTCGGATGCGACGATCGTCAGCTGGGGTATCGGCATGACCTACGCGCTTGAGGCCGCCGAAAAGCTGGCCGAAGAGGGCATCGAATGTGACGTGATCGACCTGCGGACCCTGCGTCCCATCGACTACGACGCGGTCATCGCCTCGGTGCAAAAAACCAACCGCTGCGTGATCGTAGAGGAAGGGTTCCCTGTCGGATCGCTCGCCAACCACATGGCCAGCGTCATCATGGAGCGCGCGTTTGACTATCTCGACGCGCCGGTCCTGAGCCTGACGGGCAAGGATGTGCCGATGCCCTACGCGGCCAACCTTGAGAAATTCGCGCTGATCACAACCGATGAGGTCGTGGCCGGTGTTAAACAAATTGCTTACCGTTAAGGAGCGCGCGACATGCCGACTGAAATCCTGATGCCCGCGCTGTCCCCGACGATGGAGGAAGGGACGCTCGCGAAATGGTTGGTCAAGGAAGGGGACACTGTCTCCTCCGGTGACCTTTTGGCCGAAATTGAGACCGACAAAGCCACGATGGAGTTTGAAGCCGTCGACGATGGTGTTGTGGGTAAAATCCTGATCCCGGAAGGGTCCGAAGGGGTCAAGGTTAACACCCCCATCGCGGTCATGCTTGAAGACGGCGAAAGCGCGGACGACATTGGCGCAGCCTCTGCACCCGCGCCCGCCGCCGCACCCGTGGCCACCTCCACAGAGGCGGCCCCCGTTGCCGCAACCCCTGCCCCCGCTGCCACCAAAGCCGCTGATGGATCGCGCCTGTTCGCGACCCCATTGGCCCGCCGGATCGCCGCGGACAAGGGATTGGACCTAAACACAATTTCAGGGTCCGGTCCCCATGGCCGTATCGTCAAAGCGGATGTCGAAAACGCGACTGCGGCCCCCAAAGCCGCCGCACCAGCTGCAACTGCATCCGCCCCCGCCGCAACGGCTGCAGCACCCGCGGCTGCTGGCACCGGTCCGACGACCGACCAAGTGCTGGCCATGTACGCGGATCGTGAGTTCGAGGAAGTCTCTCTGGACGGAATGCGCAAAACCATCGCCGCACGCCTGACAGAGGCCAAACAGAACGTGCCACACTTCTATCTCCGCAAGGATATCGAACTGGACGCACTGCTGGCCTTCCGTGGGCAACTCAACAAAACGTTGGAGCCGCGCGGCGTTAAGCTGTCGGTGAACGATTTCATCATCAAGGCCTGTGCGCTCGCGCTTCAACAGGTGCCTGACGCGAATGCGGTTTGGGCCAACGATCGGGTGCTTTCGCTCAAGCCTTCCGACGTGGCCGTAGCTGTCGCGATCGAGGGTGGGCTGTTCACCCCGGTGCTCAAAGACGCCGACATGAAATCACTCTCGGCGCTCTCGGCTGAGATGAAGGACCTTGCCTCCCGCGCGCGGGATCGCAAACTTGCCCCCCACGAATACCAAGGCGGCAGCTTCGCGATTTCAAACCTCGGGATGTTCGGCATTGATAACTTTGACGCGATTATCAACCCACCCCATGCGGCCATTCTGGCCGTTGGCGCAGGTGCCAAGAAACCTGTCGTCGGCGCGGATGGTGAGTTGAAGGTGGCCACGGTCATGTCGACAACGCTATCGGTCGATCACCGGGTGATTGACGGGGCACTCGGGGCGAACCTGTTGAACGCAATCAAGAATAACCTCGAAAACCCAATGGCCATGCTGGCCTAATCAGCGGTCCCAAAACGCAAAAAGGCGGCCCTCCGGTTAGGAGAGCCGCCTTTTTTAATGCAGTAAACGCAGGCGCTAGTCTGAGCCGCGCACACCCAAAAGCTGATCCATTGTGACCGAGGGCTGCGAACACCCCGCCTCGCCGACGATACGCGCGGGCACACCTGCGACCGTCTTCATCGGCGGCACCGTTTCCAAAACCACCGAACCCGCCGCGATCCGCGAGCAATGCCCAATATGGATGTTGCCTAAAACGTGCGCACCGGCCCCGATCAAAACGCCATCACCGATTTTGGGGTGGCGGTCGTCGTCTTCCTTGCCCGTCCCGCCGAGCGTCACGGAATGCAGCATCGAGACATTGTCGCCCACCACCGCAGTCTCACCAATCACGATGGAATGGGCGTGGTCGATCATCAGCCCCTTGCCCACACGCGCGGCCGGGTGAATGTCGATCCCAAACGCCTCAGAAACACGCATCTGAATGAAATAGGCCAGATCTTGCTGTCCACGGTTCCACAGCCAATGCCCCACGCGGTAAGCTTGAACAGCTTGGAAGCCCTTGAAATACATCAAGGGTTGCATCAGGCGGTGGCAGGCGGGGTCCCGCTCAAACACGGCGACCAAGTCCGCACGTGCCGCAGCAGCCGTACCGTTTTCCTCATCCCGTAGCGCCTGATCCGCAACTTCACGCACCAGCTGTTCGGACATCGCGGGCGATGCGATTTTCTCTGCGATACGGAACGCCAAGGCCCCTTCAAAGTTGGCGTGATGCAGGATGCACGCATGCACCATACCACCCAACAGCGGCTCTTGTGCGATGGCCGCACGGGCTTCTTCGCAGATGCGGTCCCAGATCGGATCAATGGAGCGAAGGGGTTTTTCTT
>NZ_CEZFMW010000212.1:0-2886 GCF_982993085.1 Thalassobacter sp.
AAGGCAGAGGACGCGGCTTCGGTCGAGACCTTCAAAGCCGCAGGCGTTGAGATCGCTGAAATGACACAGGACGATTTCGACAAGTGGCGCGCACTGGCGATGGAAACTTCCTACGCTGAGTTTGTGGCGGGCTACCCAGCGGGTCAAGACCTGCTCGATAAGGCCCTTGCTGTCGAGTAATCTGCACTTTGGTCGGGCGGCCTGAACGGTGCGCCCGATCCATCGACCACATCCAACAAGAATAATCAGGAGGCTGGTATGTCTGGCCAAACAACGGGCGCGTCCGCGCGCACGGGGGATAACCCTTTTCTAAAAGGCGTGGCGTTTCTGTCGCTCCTGTCGGGCTGGACGGCGGCGACGTTGATCGTGGTGTCGGTGATGATCACCTGCCAGATGATCTTTGTCCGCTTCGTCTTGAACCAATCGACGATCTGGCAAACAGAGGCTGTCGTGTACATGATGATCGCGGCCACAATGCTAGGTCTGCCGTACGTGCAATACCTGCGCGGTCATGTGAACGTAGACCTGATCCCGCTGGCCCTACCGCCGCGTCTGCGCAAAGCGTTGTTTTTCGTCACCATGCTGACGGGGATCGCGATCATCTGTGTGATGACATTTTATTCCTATGAATACTGGCACATCGCGTGGGAACGGAACTGGCGGTCTGATACCGTTTGGGGCGTGCGCTTGTGGATCCCATACATGGCATTGCCCATCGGGTTCGCGCTGTTCGTGTTGCAAATGATCGCTGACACGGTCGCGGTTGCCATCGGCGTTGATACGCCCTTCGGACTGGAGGAGTAGAGATGGATCCGCTCTTGCTTGGCCTTCTGGTCGCATTTTTCACTATTTTTGTCTTGTTCTCTGGCGTGTCCGTGGCGACTGGGCTGTTGATTGTCTCGGCGGGTTTCCTGATCGCTTTTGACGGGATGCGGTCGCTAGAACTGATGCCCGAAATCATGTTTGGCAAGCTCAACAACTTTGCGCTGTTGTCGATCCCGATGTTCATCATCATGGGGGCGGCGATTGCCTCAACCCGTGCCGGCGCCGACCTGTACGAAGCGCTGGAGCGTTGGTTGACCCGCGTGCCCGGTGGTCTCGTGATCTCTAACCTTGGGGCCTGCGCGCTGTTTTCGGCGATGTCCGGGTCCAGCCCCGCAACTTGTGCGGCCATTGGCAAAATGGGCATCCCCGAGATGCGCAAGCGTGGCTATCCCGATGAGGTGGCTTCTGGCTCAATTGCCGCGGGCGGCACCTTGGGCATTCTGATCCCGCCGTCGGTTACGATGATCGTCTACGGCATCGCGACCGAGACTTCGATCGGGCGTCTGTTTCTGGCGGGTGTTCTGCCGGGGTTGATGCTGGTGGCGTTGTTCATGGCGTGGTCGCTCTATTCCACGGCGCGCTCTGGCAACATGCAGGTCCTGACCAAGGTGAACTACACATGGAAGGAAAAATTCGAAATCCTGCCCCGCGTTACACCGTTCATCCTGATCATCTTTGGCGTGCTCTATGCCATGTATGGCGGCGTCGCGACCCCATCTGAGACCGCAGCTGTGGGCGCGCTTCTGTGTCTCGTGATCGCGATGATCATTTACAAGCTGTGGAACCCAAAGGACCTGTGGGTTGTCCTGCGCGACAGCACCAAGGAATCGGTGATGATCTTGTTCATCATCGGGGCGGCTGGCGTGTTCAGCTTCATGCTTTCATCGCTGTTCATCACGCAGTCAATTGCGGCGTGGATCGGCACATTGGATGTGAACCCTTGGGTCTTGATGCTGGCGGTGAACATCTTCTTGCTGATCGCGGGCTTCTTTTTGCCGCCTGTCGCGGTGATCTTGATGGCGGCACCCATCCTGTTGCCGATCATCACAACCGCTGGGTTTGACTCCATCTGGTTTGCGGTGATCCTGACGATCAACATGGAAATCGGGCTGATTTCGCCACCCGTGGGCCTGAACTTGTATGTCATTAATGGCATCGCGCCTGACATCAAGCTCAAGACCATCCTGATGGGCTCGCTGCCTTATGTTGCCTGCATGGTCATCGCGATCCTGCTGTTGTGCTTCTTTCCCGGGATCGCAACCTGGCTGCCCGACTACGTGATGGGGCCAGCAGTATGAGCCTTCTCGGTGGCCTTCTTTCGACTGTTTTTGAGCGGCGCTACCGAGGTGACAAGGGGGCGGGCCAAGTGTCTCGCCCCTTCGTCGACCTCACCGTGGACCTTATGCGGACCACGGGTGAGGGTACGGGCATGGCAGTGGCCCGTGCCATTCTTGATAAGTTCGCAGCCAGTGATGATGACGAAAAGCTCGCGTTTTTTCGGCATCTGGCTGAGGATCTGACAATTTCGCCCAGCGATGTTCGCACTGCATTGGACGCCTATGAGCAGGGCCAGACAAAGGCCAGCTACCGGGCGTTTATGACAGCGGCAGAGCCCCCCCGCCAAGAGCTGATCCGCCGCCTCAATCAGGTGCCCGGTGCGACGCGGCAGTTGGTGGCGATGCGCGCTGACCTGCTGCGTCTGGGTCGGGGCGAGGCCGCGCTTGATGCGCTCGATCTCGATTTTCGGCACCTTTTGTCCAGTTGGTTTAACCGTGGCTTTCTGGTCCTGATGCCGATCACATGGGAAAGCCCCGCGCATATCCTAGAGAAAATCATCGCCTATGAGGCTGTGCACGCGATTGACAGTTGGGGTGCTTTGCGCGCCCGGCTTGAACCCGCGGACCGCCGCTGTTTTGCGTTCTTTCACCCCGCTATGCCCGATGAGCCGTTAATCTTTGTGGAGGTCGCATTGACGGGCGGCATCCCCGGCTCGGTTCAGGGGGTTCTGTCCGAAGACCGCCCCGTGCTTGAGGCAGAGGGCGCCGACACGGCCGTGTTCTA
>NZ_CEZFMW010000213.1:0-2851 GCF_982993085.1 Thalassobacter sp.
TTCAGCGCGGCCATGTGGAAGCCCGCATAAAACGCGGAAAGAGCCGCGACCAGAATGTACGTGTGGCCCGTAAACAGACGGCGGTTGGATTCGACGGGTTCGTCGTCCACACCTTCGGCAATCACGGGGCTATCTGTGGTTTGATTGGTCATGGCGTCCCTCGCTCATATGTTGGACGCCCGAGATCTGACGCGCGGGTCGCCCAAAAGCCCCCCGCCGCTTGGCGCGGCGAGAGGTTGTCATCGTAATCTCAGGCGATTAGCCGCCGTAGATCATGTCGTCCGAGATGGTTGCGCCAGCGTTCTCTTTGAACCACTTGGCCGCACCGGGGTGCCACATCAGAACGCCGTTTTTGTCCCAGTTGGAGGGCACTGTGGAGCGTGCTGCTTTGTGGATGCCGAGCATACGCTCGTTGTCGGACATAACCACGTCGACAACAGCTTCTACGAAGCTTTCGGGCAGATCACAGTTGGCAATCGAGAAGTTCCACATCGACACGGAACGCGCATCGGCTTCCAGTGTGGTGTAGGTGCTTGCTGCGATGTCGAACTGCGAAACTGGGAAAGTTTCGAGGATCTTGGCTTGCTCTGCTTCGGTGAACTCGATGATGTTCACGTCCGTTTGGACTTCAAGCTGCGACACGGCGGGCACAGGCACACCAGCGGCGAACGCGATCACGTCCAGCAGACCATCCTGAAGCTGACCACCAAGGTCAGTCCAACCACCGTTGCGACGCTCAAAGTCGACGCCCAGTGTTTCCATCATGCGTGGGAAGTATGTGTCCGATGTCGAACCAGCAGGACCGAAACCGATTTTCGCGCCCGCGGGGATGTCCGCCACGGATGTGATGCCCGACGATGTCAGCGCAGTCACCGAAAACGGTGTCTGGTACATTGGGAACATCGCGCAGGCTTTGTCCATTGCGAGGCCGGGTGCGATTGGGTTGGTGCCGTTCAGCGATTCCGCTGCGGGGCCCATTGTGGTCATGCCGAATGCGGCTTCACCTGTGTGCACAAGCGCCATGTTCTGCATGGGGCCACCAGTGACTTCGCCGCCGCCGGTCAGGCCCAGCTCTTCTGCCACGAGGTTCGCCCAGCCAGAGCCGTAGGCAAAGTAGGTGCCGCCCTGCGACGCCGTACCAACGGTGAAGCTGGTGGGCCAATCTGTGCGGTCCACGTGACCGTCGGCAAAGGCTTGACCTGCGAATACAACAGTTGTCGCAGCCAGAAGTGTCGTGAGTTTCATATAACTCTCTCCCTTAAAGTTTTGTGGGCGCGTTTGATCGCGTCCCACCTGTCTCCCGGCCCGATGGTCTGGACCAGCTCCCTGAGATCAGGATGTGCGCATGGAGGCGGGCAATGTCCGATCACGCAAGCGATGATTGCGCGATTTCGCATTTTGCGCATCTAAGCGCCCGCCCAATGGGTCACATTCGGAACGTTGGGGCGCTAACAATGGGTCGTTTCGGTGACACGGCAAGGGCTGCCAAGATCAAAAGCCGTTTTCAGGTATAGCTCTCGCGGTCCAACCCGTGGCGCTGCATCTTCTCATACAGGGCTTTTCGGCTGATCCCGAGGCTCTCATATGTGGGTTTAAGTGCACCGTTGTGCGCCGACAGGGCGGCCGCCACAAGGGCGCGCTCATGGGCGGCCATCTGCGTGGCCAGCGTCTCATCGTGGGTTACTTGGGGCGCGGCCTCTGCCGTCGGGCCAAAGCCCAGAACAAAGCGGTCGGCGGCATTGCGTAACTCACGCACGTTGCCCGGCCAATCCTGCGTTGCGACCTGCGCCAACACCGCGTCACGCACATCCGGCACCGGGCGCTTGTAGCGGGTTGCGGCCTCGCCCACGAGATGCATGAACAATTGTGGCACATCCTCGCGCCGCGCACTCAGCGGTGGCACATGCAGAGTCACGACATTCAATCGGTAATACAAGTCGGCCCGAAAACTGCCCGCCTCAACCGCCCGATCCAGCGGCGCCTTGGCCGCAGCAAGGAACCGAACATCTAGATCGACGGGTTCGTTACTGCCCAACCGGGTGATCTGCCGATTTTGGATCGCATGCAAAAACTTGGCCTGCACGTCCACAGGCAGGCTGTCGATCTCATCTAGGAAAACGGTGCCACCACGGGCGAATTCCAACTTGCCAAAGCGGGGCTTTAGGGCGCCGGGAAACGCGCCCGCCTCGTGACCGAACAACTCGGATTCGACCAAATCCCTTGGCATGGCGGCACAGTTGATATGCACAAACGGACGGTCATGCCGGGGGCTGGCCCGGTGCAGGGCGCGGGCAACGATCTCTTTGCCCGTACCGGTCGCCCCAGTAATCAACGCATCGGCCTCCGTTTCAGCCACGGCGCGCACCTGCGTGCGCAACGCCACCATCGCAGCGGATCGCCCGATCAGCCGCGCCTCGACCACGTCGCGCCCGCCGACCTGATTTCGCAATGCGCGGTTTTCCAACGTCAGACGGCGTTTATCCAACGCGCGGCGCACAGTGGCCACCAAATGCTTGGGATCATACGGCTTTTCAAGGAAATCATAGGCACCGTCGCGCATCGCCTGAACCGCAAGCTCAACATCACCATTGCCCGTCACGATGATGACCGGCAGGGCGGGATCAATCTCAAGGGCGGCGCGCAACAAGGCCATGCCATCCATGCCCGGCATCCGAATGTCCGTGACCAAAATGCCGGGAAAATCGCGCGCAACCCGCGCCAAAGCCAAGTCCGCTTCCGGCAACGCCGTCACCGGCAGATCAGCCAATTCCAAGGTTTGGCTCGCGGCGATGCGCAGGTCTTCTTCGTCATCGACAAACAGGATTGTCTCGCTCATTCCGCCGCCTCCTGC
>NZ_CEZFMW010000214.1:0-2846 GCF_982993085.1 Thalassobacter sp.
AGATGTAGAACTGGTAGAGCCAGCCGATGATCTCGACATCCTGACAGGCGTCCTCTGTCATCACCTTGCGCGTCTCTGACAGGATGGAGGACTGTGACAGCAGATCCTCGGGCATCAGCAGCTCGGTGTAGTCGTCGATTTCCTCGAACAGGAACGGCATGGGGCCGTGCCACTGGTTGCAGGCGTGCACCAAGAGCTGTCGATAAGCTTCGCCCTGCGGATCAGAAGACGGCGTGCGGCCATCCAGCAACGCCGCGATGCTACCCGGCGCGCCCTCAGGCAAGTTGCCCGCCATCGCTTCAGCCAATAACTCGGGCCGTGTCTGCCCCTCAGCCGGCGAAACAACCCCGACCGTCGTGTAGCCATTAGCATCCATGAAGCGCAGCGCGGTGAAGCGGTTGAACCAGGTGTAGGCAACCTGCTCGATCACCTGTGCCTTGCCATCCCGCGCGATCGCAGCGTCGAGCTCTTTCATGGCCTGCGGATGCTCCCGCCGCGCGGGCGAGGCAAGATCGACCACCAGATCTAGCTTCGAGCGCACCTGATCGATCAGCAGATTGCGGGCGGATTGGGCAAACTTCTTCAGCGCGTTCGTGTCCATCAGCTGAGCCCCGTGATTTTCTTCAACGCTGTGCCGAACTTCGGATAGTTCGCTTTCACCCCGTCATCGAGGTCGATCTCGATCTTGGCCTGTGCCAGTGGGAAGACGACATCGCGCTCCCACTCGTTCAGCTCGTCGATCTGCTTGGCGATGATGGCCATGTCTTTCAGCGCCTTGGTACGCTGGCCCTGGCTGGCACTGGGGTCATCCGATAGCTTTTCCAGACGCCCGCGCTCCCCCTCAAGCTTACTGATGAACTCGCGGAGGTAGTCGTTGAGGATGACCGACACCGTGTCGGCCCGATAGCGGTGCATGTAGATCAGCGCGTTGAATGTGCCCTTGGGGCTGGCGAACATCCAGTAGATCGGGCGCTTCTTGTAGCGCTTCACGTGGTCGGCGTAGAAATCCTTGGTGAAGTATTTGCGGATGTCCTTGCCAAGAGCGTCCTCGATATAGCGCAGGTTCTCGCGGAAATGTGCCTCGCCAAAAGTGGTGCGCAGGAACAGGCGGAAACGCTCGGTGATGTCGTCGGCGAACCAGTCGGCGTCGAGCACGGGGATGACGTTGTCTTCGTCGGGCATGAAACTCGGCTCGGAGATGCGGACGAGGTAGTCGGCCAGCGTCTCGCCCTGATTGGCGAGGACAAGGCCGGCGGTGTTGAGGCTGTAGCGGCCGAACATGCAGCCCACGGCGTAGGAAAGGAACTCGGCCATGGTGTCGGCGCGAAGGCGGGTTTCGTTGGCCTCCACGTCGTTCTTGATGCCATAGCGATAGGCGGGGTTGCAGGTGAGGGTGATCTCGTTCAGCGGCACCTCGGGGGTCAGCTCGTCTTTCAGACCATAGGCGTCGATGAAGATGCGGTTGTTCTCTTCCTCCAAGGCCTCCATCTCGTCCGTCTTGGACTGCCAATGGGCGCGGAGGGTAGCGTAGCTGTCCTCCAGCGTCTCGCCGCGATGATCGGGCGAAAGCAGCGGGAGCGTGGCAAAATCCCAGGAGGTTTCGTAGGCGTCCCAGTCAGATTTGGTCAGGCTAATCGCCTTAGTGGCGATCTTTTCGACCTCGTCGCGCCATGAAAGATCATCCGAAAGTGGCATCCCTGCTATGTTTCCAACTTGAAAATTCATCGTTGGGTTAAGGGATTTGATGAACGATTGGCCGACTTTCGAGCAGAGAACCGCGACGGACTGTGGTGGCGTTAAAGTTTTGTTAACAAAGAGACCAGGACATGCAGAGTCGAATATGCACCCATCAGGTTGGTATCGCACGCTAAAATAGCTGGTGGAGATTTTTGACCAGACAGCGCCCTGTTTTCCGTAGTTCGATTGACCCTGAAAACCAGCTTTTCCTGTCGTTCGCATTTCCGAGCCGGAATTCTCCCAATTTACCACCCAGCTTAGGTTTCCATACCAACGGCGAAAGTCACCACCTTTTGCATGCGGAACCCACTTCTCACCCGCTCCAAATTTTTCAGTCTTTGCATAACTGACTTCTTGCCAGAAGCGTATAAAAAGGTCATTTTCACCAGTCTTCAAGCCTTCGGAGATGCTACATATTTCCCCAAACTTTGTTCGGCTCTCAATGCGCTCGACCAATCCGGTAGGTAGGTTGTATGCCATTTCGCTGCCTTCGAAGGACAGAAATTGCGAAGCACTCCTTAGGACGTAGTCATTTTGCTCGATCTTGGATGAGAAAAGGCCAGGTTGTTGAGCGCCAGTGCCCAAGTATCCAAGATCGTAAAATTTTCCTTTGTAGTTGGGCGCAGAACCCTCACGAAGGACTAATGCCATGAGTGGAACGATCGCTGACTCGTAAAAAGCTGTATATGACGGCTTAACGAAAGACTGGACATGGCTTCTTGTTAAAACTAGACGCCGCAGTTTCTTAAATGTTGAAATGTATAGCCAAGTGAAGGGCGTGACTATGCCCGCAAACCCATCTGGCTTTATTATGCCCAACAGCCTTTCAACAAATGCCGAAAACAGATCGCTTTTTGTCGATGGATATCCGTCCTTTAGCCAATTTGTAAGAACACCGTTCATACCGCCGCCGCCCATATACGGGGGGTTGGCCACCACCACATGATACTTCGGCGACAGCGCCTCGGCCATGCGCAGCACTGCGATGACGCGCGCCTGCACCTCATTCAACAGCAGGTCACCACCAAAATCCCGCGCCTCGACCACCCGCAGCGTCTCTGCCGGATCGCGCAGTTTCGGCACGATCAGCGAGCCGAAGTTCTTGGCCT
>NZ_CEZFMW010000215.1:0-2814 GCF_982993085.1 Thalassobacter sp.
TCTACGATTTTGCCTTTGCCTTCATCGCCCCATTGGGCGCCGACCACGACGACGTTTGCCACTGCATTCGCTCCTTTATGTCCGCGCGCGGGTATAGCCAACACCGCGCAGGGGCGAAACCGAAAAACGCGGGCGGCCTTTTTCCCGCACCCCTGCCCGCCACTCACAGCCCTTCGCACGGGCCTTGTGCACACAAACCCTTAAACAACCTTGAATGGCGCCAGCGATTTCGCCACGGCCCACCGCGTCACGCAAAAATACCCGCAAAACGCGGTCGAATATTATTCATAATTATTTACAACACCTTGCCAACAGATCCGCCAAACCATCACCCACAAACCATCCTGCGACATTCTGTCAGATTCTTCTGGACGAGCACACGCCTTGGTTGTACCGTAACGAGACGAACGGACGGGGGGTCCTGCCGGGATTAAACGCTTGCGGCGCGGCGTCGCAGCACATACATACCCCGCCAACTGACCACGATTGGACCGCCGATGGAAAATGTCATCCTCGTCATTCACCTGATCCTTGCCTTGTGCTTGATCGGTATCGTTCTTTTGCAACGATCCGAAGGCGGCGGCCTTGGCATGGGCGGCGGTGGCGGCGGCGGTGCAATGACCGGTCGCCAAGCTGCCAACGCGATGACCAAACTGACATGGATCTTTGCAGCAGCGTTTCTGACGACCTCCGTAGCCCTTACGATCCTAGCGGCACAAAACTCCGCGAACTCGTCGGTCATTGACCAACTCGGCGTCCCGGCTCCGACAGCACCTGATGTGCCTGCACTGCCCGGCGGTGGCGCGCTTTTGCCGCCTGCCACGACGGACGCGCCCCTCACGCCACCCCGCGCCGACTAAGTCACGCGGCCGATACAACCAACGCGACTAAGGGCCAGATCAGTTCTGGCCCAGGTTAACTAGGGATCGTCTCTGCGTGCTTAAAATGCGCAGGATATGGTATGCTTTGTTGCGCTTACCCCCCGACTCAGCCTAAACTCATCTCCCGTGAAGAAGGCAGCGCGCTCGCGTCCCTCCGGGCAATACACGAGCGCACACAGACTTGCGGGAGCCCCCATGGCACGGTTCATTTTTATTACCGGCGGCGTTGTTTCGTCGCTCGGAAAGGGTTTGGCATCCGCCGCCCTTGGCGCACTCTTGCAGGCGCGGGGCTTTTCGGTCCGTTTGCGCAAGCTAGACCCCTATCTCAACGTTGATCCCGGCACGATGAGCCCGTTTGAACACGGCGAAGTTTTTGTGACCGACGACGGCGCCGAGACAGACTTGGACCTTGGCCACTATGAACGGTTCACGGGCGTTGCGGCCCGCCGCACCGATTCTGTGTCGTCCGGGCGCATCTATTCCAACGTGTTGGAAAAGGAACGGCGCGGCGACTATCTGGGTAAAACCATTCAGGTGATTCCCCACGTCACAAACGAGATCAAAGATTTCATCTCAATCGGTGAGGATGAAGTCGACTTCATGCTCTGTGAGATCGGCGGCACCGTGGGCGACATTGAAGGCCTGCCCTTCTTTGAAGCAATCCGCCAATTTTCGCAGGATAAACCGCGCGGTCAGTGCCTGTTCATGCACCTGACATTGCTGCCGTTCATCAAAGCCTCGGGTGAGCTAAAGACCAAACCAACCCAACACTCGGTGAAAGAGCTGCGGTCCATTGGTCTCGCGCCTGATATCCTTGTGTGCCGCGGTGAGGGTCAAATCCCCGCCAAGGAACGCGAGAAACTGGCGCTGTTCTGTAATGTGCGCCCCGACAGCGTGATTGCAGCACCCGACCTGAAATCCATCTACGAAGCTCCCCTCGCCTATCACCGCGAAGGGTTGGACCAAGCGGTTCTAGATGCCTTCCAGATCAACCCTGCGCCCAAGCCGGACCTGAGCCGCTGGGAAGATGTCTACGACCGTATCTGGAACGTCGACGGCGAAGTGCGCGTTGGGATCGTGGGCAAATACACCCAACTAGAAGACGCCTACAAATCCATCGCTGAGGCCCTGACCCACGGCGGCATGGCAAACCGGGTCAAGGTCAAGGTTGAGTGGGTCGATGCCGAACTCTTTGACCGCGAAGACGCGGCCCCGCACCTGGAACGCTTCCACGCGATCCTTGTGCCCGGTGGCTTTGGCGAACGCGGGACCGAGGGCAAGATCAAGGCCGCGCAGTTCGCCCGCGAACGCAAAGTGCCATATTTGGGTATTTGCCTTGGGATGCAGATGGCGGTCATTGAGGCTGCGCGCAACCTCGCTAAGCTGGACGACGCAGGCTCGGAGGAGTTTGACCACGAAGCGGGCAAGAAACGCTTTACGCCTGTGGTTTATCACCTGAAGGAATGGGTCCAAGGCAACCACAAGGTTGAACGCAAAGTGGGCGATGACAAGGGCGGCACCATGCGCCTTGGCGCCTATGATGCAGCTCTTACAAAGGGCTCCAAAGTCGCTGAAGTCTATGGCACCACCAAGATCGAAGAGCGCCATCGCCACCGCTATGAGGTCGATACAACCTATCGCGAGCAGCTTGAGGCCCACGGGCTGACGTTCTCGGGGATGTCGCCCGATGGCCGCCTGCCCGAAATCGTTGAGGTAAAAGACCACCCTTGGTTCATTGGGGTGCAGTTTCATCCTGAGCTGAAATCCAAGCCCTTTGCGCCGCATCCGCTGTTCAAGGACTTTATCCGCGCGGCCAAGGAAAACTCTCGTTTGGTGTGAGCGCTGATTGTTTTTTCTAACGAAAAAACGGGGCCTCCGGCGGGGATATTTGTGAACCAAAGAGGGGCGCGGTCGTGCTGAGCTATCAACACAG
>NZ_CEZFMW010000216.1:0-2788 GCF_982993085.1 Thalassobacter sp.
TCGTCCTGAGCAGGTCCGCCAGGGCGGTCAGGATGGTTTCGCGGGTGGTGGGCATTGAGTTTTTTCTCAGGGGCGACTAGGTCGATGTACGCACTGCGCGGAGGTAATCGCTCCCGCTAGAGGAGGCCTGACCATGAGCGCATCTGAAGTTACTGTTCGCGAAATTGTGGCGAATAAATTTGATCTCAGCGTGGAAGAACTCTCGCACGAGACCTCTTTCATTCAGGATCTTGACGCTAACAGCCTCGATAAAGTTGAGCTGATCATGCTCTTCGAAGAAGCATTTCAGCTCGAAATTATGGATGCTGAGGCCGAAGAAATCGTTACCGTCGGTGACGCAGAGACATTTGTCGAAAGAGCGTTGAACGCTAAACGTTAAGCTGTTTCATCCAGTTCGCCACGATCAATCCTGGTATCGCTGCCTGCGCGCGTTCGGCGTCCCGCGCCAGAGACAGCCGTTTCGAAAGCTTTACTTGCGGCACCAAGAGGAAAATCGGCACCGTGCTCTGTCCACGCCCAGTCTTGGATCGTGATGCCACGCCCAGCCCACGGCTGTTCAGCCGCCCGTCGGCAACGAGCAGGCTTGGACCGCCCCGCCGATAGACAAACCGAAGGCGCAACCCGCGCCGCCTTTCCCATTCGCCGGGCGTGAGCGCCTTGCCGCGCGTGCCCTTACCGGCCGCTGGCGTTGGGATGGCAAGCCAGAACCCGTCTTTCGACCTGATCAAGGGTCCCGTGTCATGCGCCCCGATGATCTGGGGTGCGTTGGACCAAATGAGCGCGGCCGCCTCGAGGCTTTCGCCCGCAGCGGGATAGGTCTTGGACCTGATCGTGTTGGCAAGCCGCTGTCCAAGGCGGGCGCGCGTGATCTGGGCGCGCCAGTCGGATTTGAGACCCGCGCCTGCAACGCGCATGGCCTTGGTCACGGCCCTTTCGCCAGCGAGGATTTCGGCGCGCATCGCGGTAACGATGTCACCGGTGACTGAGAGGTTGAGTTTCATCAGAGCCTGTAGGAACGCTTTTGCATGGTGAAAAACTTGCGTTGTTGCGTGAGTGCATGGGGAGTTTAAGCTTTCCCAAGGAAAAAGCCTTTGGAGCCACTGATGCAGCCCCCTTACATTGTATTTGAATTGAATTTCATGCCTGGGCTTCTCAAAGAGCCAATCGTGCTCACGCCACAGAACCCAAAATGGGAAGTCGTAATCCGATCGCTCCAACGCATCGGTGTTTCAGATTGGCGAAAGCATTACGATAATCTCGAAGTTTGTGATGGATTTTCCTGGTCGTTGAAGATCAATACTCCCCAGCTCAAGCTAAGGTCATCAGGCTCGAACGATGCCCCGGATACCTTTGAAAAGGTTAGAGAGCTTATTGAAGCAGCTGCGGCCGACGATTGATGCTGTCGCTCGGACAGGTTTCATGTTTCAAGCCAGTGATACTGTTATTGTCCAGATCAAGCGCTCCCGATCGCGGATCGGCTCGCCTTGGATCAGGAAGGTTTCGTCTCCAATGAGGATCTGTTCATCGGGGCGGGGCGCGGGGAGTTCCGAGACGCGCACATCAAAGCGCATAGTCTCTGACACCAGACGCGCGGCCCCAAACGTGGTCACATCATCACTACGACGCATGATGATGCGGATGCGGGTGAACTGCCCTTCGCTGTCACGATGCCAAGCCTCGTGGGCGAGGTTCGGATCAGCGAAGAGCAGATCGAGGGCCACGGCAAAGACCGTCATATCTCAGCGGCCTCAGTTCGAGCTGAAGATCCGGATTGCCAGCCGCGGGCGCTTGTTCACCGGCAGGATCGAAGCCTCGGTCATGAGATCGATCCAGCGGCCTTTAGTGTCCATCATCTGCCGCGCATAAAGCGGCAGGCCCACGGTGTTGGCCGTCTCCAGCAAGTTGGCCGGTCCGCCATAAGTGGTGAAGGTGTCGAAGGTGCCAAGCGGGAAGGCGATGCCTTCGCCCGCGGGGATCAGACGCTCCGAAGTGCCGTTTGAGAGCGTGACCGAACCGTTATATTCCTCAAAGAGAATCCCTGCGAAGGGGAAGGCCCGACGCATATCCTCGCGAAGCGGCTGACCGCCGGTGGCGGAGAAGAACTTGTACGCCTCTTCGGTCTTCGGGTGGCTGATTAGCTTGTCGAAGAACTCCGAACTTACCAGCGCGTGCGCCGTGGTCATGGTCTCGCCGAGAAGGCTGTCCTCAATCCCGCGAAGGACGGTTCGGACCTTGCCCTGAATGTTCGTTCCGGCGGTGCCGAAGACGAAGTCGACCGAGATCTGTTCGATGCCGAATTCGGTGAAGTAGTTGTAGAGGGTCGTGCCCGCGCCGTCCTTCACGATGCCCCTGAGAGCGTTCATCTCCATGTATTCGCGGGTCTGGGCATGCTTGCGGCGCATCAGCGTCAGCTTGCGGTTCATCACCTCGACCAGCGGGTCAGCCGCATCGGATAGGCCCAGCGCGGGCATGCCCTGGATATCGGCGGGCAGGATCACATCGTCATGCGGGATCCAGGGCAGGGCGAAGCTGCGCATCGAGCGCTGCTCGCGCGTGCCGACAGTGGCAGGCGCGCCTAGCGGGACCGAGGGCAGCAGGCTCAAGACGCCTTGGCGCTGTTCGATGACGATCGAGCGCTGGGTGACGCCTTCAAAGCGGAAGAGGCCGATCTGGCCGAGGCGTGTGTAGAGGTTGGGCAGGATGTTGATGGCCTGCGTCATCTCAGCGAGCGAGTAGCCGCCCGCGTCAAACGGGTTGCGCGTGATAGTCATGGGGAACTCCGGGAATG
>NZ_CEZFMW010000217.1:0-2775 GCF_982993085.1 Thalassobacter sp.
GGTCTTCTTCGTCATCGACAAACAGGATTGTCTCGCTCATTCCGCCGCCTCCTGCGCGCCCTCAGCCGCGCGCAAATCCACGCCAAATACCGCACCACCCTCAGGATGATTACGCCCCCACAGGGTGCCGCCAAAATCACGTACAATATTAAACGAAATAGACAATCCCAACCCAAGGCCCTTGCCGGTTTCTTTGGTCGTAAAGAAAGGGTCAAACATCTGGCTCTGGGCATCTTGGGGGATGCCGGCCCCAAAATCGCGCACAGTCACCTGCCAACCGCCCTCCAAAGGGTCAGCCCCCAATACGACGCGACCCCCGGGGCCAGAGGCATCCGCCGCGTTCGTCAAAAGGTTTACAACCACCTGTTGCAACCGCACGTGCCCACCATTCACCACCGCCGCGCCCTCTGGCCACGATATGTCCAACGTGATCGCATCCCGCTTCAGGCGCGGCTCTACCACCGCCACGGCGTCTTCTATGATCTTGTCCAAGGCAACCGGGCCGCTGGCCTCATCGGGACGGCGAGCAAAGTTGCGCAAATGTTTTGAAATGCGCGCCATCCGGTCGGCTAATCCGCTGATCCGCGTGATGTTTTCGCGTGCCTGCTGGGTCTGGCCGCGGTCCAGAAAACTGCCCGCGTTTTCCGCGTAGCTTTTGACGGCGGCAAGCGGTTGGTTAAACTCATGGCTCAGCGCGGCGGACATCTGGCCCAGCGCCGACAACTTTCCCGCCTGCACAAGGCTCGCTTGGGTGCGGCGCAGCTCGGCCTCTGTGGCGCGCCGCTCCTCGACCTCGATGCGCAGGGCATCGGTACGCTCTCGGACGCGGGCCTCCAACTCACGCTGAACAGCGGCGGCTTGCAACCCACGCTGCCGCCACGCAGCCACCGCAAGAACCGCGAACAACCCCACCAGCGCGAACACCGTCAACACCCACATCGCTTGCGTCCGCGCACCAGCCGTCGGCACCAACGATGTCACGGACCAGCCCGCCGTTTCGATCACTTCGGCAGATGAGGCCACGTATTCCATACCCCCCACCGTCGCAATATCTGCCGACCCGCTCAGCGCGCGGCGCTGCATATCCAGCGGTGTCAATTGATCCAACGGATACTGCCGGTTCAGCGCAATCGCCTTTAGCTTTTCATCATCCAATCGCTGGGTCGTACGAAAATGCCAAGGCCGCTGCGACGACATCGCCACCACGCCATTCACATCCGTCACAATCACCTCCGAGGCCGCACCGCGCCAGTTTTCCTCAAACGCATCAACAGTGAATTTTACCGCCACAACGCCCACAATCTCAGGGCCGTCGCGCACTGGGGTCGCGTAAAAATATCCCCGCTCGCCCGAGGTCGTCCCAAGCGCGAAATACCGCCCCAAGCCCCCATCAAGCGCCTGCGTGAAATAGGGGCGGAAGCTAAAGTTATTGCCGATAAACGACCCCTCGCCCTTGTAGTAGTTCGAGGCCGCAAGCGCGGTGCCATCCACGCCCATGACGTAAACATCCGACGCAGATACGGCGAGGGCGGTGTTCAACAGCTCGGTGTTGGCAGCGGCCACCGCGCCGGGGGCATCGGGCGCGCGCAACAACGCCCCAAGCGTCGGGGACTGCGCGATCAGATGCGGCAACGGCGCATAGCGATCCAACGCCGCGCGCAGGGAGTCGCTCGCCAGCCGCAGCGTCACTGCGTTTTGCTCTGCCGCCTGCAACAGGAAATACCGTTCCAGCCGGGGCCAAACCAGCACCCAAAGGGCGGCCATCATCGCCACCAACACCACCGCAACCTGCAGGTTCAACGCAGCCCGAAGGCGCGGTTTTTTCGACGCAAATACCATGGCGCAAAGCTACGCCAAGTTCACCGCCCGCGCCAGCGATTGCGCACATGCCTATTTTTTCACCAAACACGTCAAAACGCAGGCAGATGAGCGGAAAATAGGCAGCCAATGGCAGCCAGCCCGTCGCACTTTGGTCCCGCCCTGAGATAGTTAATCGTCATCAGGGGGATGAACCGATCACCGAGTTGCACACCAGAATAACACCCAGCCAACCCCGCGCTCGCGGCGAGGCGCAGGTCACCGCCAAGGCGCGCGATGGGGCCAGCGTTATCGCCAGCTTGCGGCAGGCGGGCTCGTCCAAGCTGGTGTTTCCGCGTGGCGGGTCCGGATTGCAGGCCGTTTTGGTCAACACCGCGGGCGGCATCACCGGGGGTGACCGATTTGCCCTTTCGGCCACGGCAGGGCCCGGCACGCAACTGACCCTCACCACCCAAGCCGCCGAACGCGCCTATGGGGCCCAGCCCGGCGAAACAGGCCGCGTATCCAATCGGCTGAGCGTGGCCGAAGGCGCACAACTCAACTGGCTGCCCCAAGAAACAATTCTTTTTGAAAACAGCTGTGTGCGCCGCGACATGCAGGTGAACCTGCACGAAACAGCGCGCTTTATGTTTGTCGAATCCCTTGTGTTGGGCCGGGTCGCCATGGGCGAAACACTGCACAACGCCACCTTCCAGGACCGGGTCGAAATCCGCCGCGCCGGTGCGCTCATCTTTGCCGACGCCATGGCGCTGCGCGGGGACGTCACCGCCCACATGGCGCAGTCCGCAGGCGGCGCAGGTGCGCTGACCAGTGTGATCCTTGCGGCCCCAAACGCCGAGGCGCTGCTAACGCCCGTCCGCGCGACCCTCAACACCACATCCGGCGCATCACTCTTGGCGCCCGACCTGCTTCACCTGCGCCTCTTGGCGCCCGACGGATTTGGCCTGCGCCAAACGC
>NZ_CEZFMW010000218.1:0-2765 GCF_982993085.1 Thalassobacter sp.
TTGTCGCGGGGGGCTGATATATGTGACGCCCTTTCTCGGGTGTGAGCAAGGAACATGACGATGGATATGCGCGCTAAAGTCACCGCCGCTTTGAAAGACGCCATGAAGGCGAAGGACGCCACAAGGTTGTCGACGCTGCGGCTTATCAATGCGGCCATCAAAGATCTGGATATTGCCAAGCGGACCGAAGGCACCACGGTTGGTGATGCTGATGTGCTGCAAATCCTTGGTAAGATGGTCAAGCAACGGCAGGAAAGTGTACGCGCCTACGAAGAGGGCGGGCGTCTTGAATTGGCCGAGCGGGAGCGTGAGGAAATCGCGATCCTAGAGGATTACTTGCCGCGCCAACTGTCCGAAGCAGAGATTGATGCCGCCGTTGCGACCGCTATTGCCGAAGTGGGTGCAAGCAGCATTCGCGACATGGGCAAGGTGATGGGCGCGCTCAAATCTAAGTACACCGGCCAGATGGATTTTGGCGCCGTTGGCCCCATGGTCAAAGGCCAGCTGTCCTAAGGGCTATCTGCCTTTGTGAACAGGGTGCGGGCCCAAAGGCCCTCACCACCTGTCGCGACTTTAATAGTCGCGACAGCGCCCCGGTGAATGGGGGCGTTTTTCTCAAGAGATCGAAAATAAAAAAGCCCCACGCCATGCCGTAGTTCCGGCAAAGTGCGCGGGGCTTTGAATGCTATTGCGCGGTCTTGGTCCTCGCGAGCGCATCTAACAAAAGCATGTGCAACTCAGCCCGTTCCTCTGGGGTCAGAAAACGGCCCAGTTCCACATCACGTGCACCACCGCGCAGGGTCAGGTAGTTCTCAACCGGCTCGGAGTGCAGCTCTGCCCGGACCCAGAACGGATTGGCTTCCCAAGACTGTTTGGGCGCGCGGGGATTGATCCGCAGGATCGAGATTAGCTCAGGCGTCAGGGTCAACTGCTCGCGCAGCGTGCCGTCCTTCCATGAGCGTTTGAGCAAGCACCACACAAGCGTGACCGTCGCGGCAATGAAGGGCAGCAGAAACCAAAGTGCTGCCGTGCCGACCACCGACAAAAGCGGCAGTGCAAACAGCATGGATGTCGCCCCGATAAACGCCACGAACCCCTTGGGGGTCAGGCTTTGGTGTGGCCACAGCGTGATTTCGAGGGTGGGTGTGGAAAGGGCCCCGGAATGATCCGGAGCCCCCTTTGTAACCTGGAAAGGCATCGTGCCTAGTGCCCCGGCTGCTTGTCCCACATGTCGCGGGTCGGCAGCTGCTCGAAGGTGTGCTCCGGGGGAGGGTTGGGCAGGGTCCATTCCAGCGTATCCGCGTATTCACCCCAGTAGTCTGTCTCTTTGATCTTGCGACCAGCGACCAGCGTGTAGGCCACGATGCCGATGAAGAACAAGAAAGAGGCAAAGCTGAGGAAGGCGCCGTAGGAGCTAATCTGGTTCCAGTAGGCAAACGCCTCTGGGTAGTCGATGTAGCGGCGTGGCATGCCTTGGTTGCCGAGGAAGTGCTGTGGGAAAAACGTGATGTTGGTCCCGATGAAGAAGGTCCAGAAGTGCAGTTTCCCGGCCCACTCAGGGTATTGGCGACCCGACATCTTGCCGATCCAGTAGTAGATACCGGCAAAGATACCGAACACGGCGCCAAGGCTCATCACGTAGTGGAAGTGTGCCACAACGTAGTAGGTGTCGTGATACGCACGGTCGATACCCGCTTGGCTGAGCACGATCCCTGTTACACCACCAACGGTGAACAAGAAGATGAAGCCCATCGCAAACAGCATCGGTGTGCGGAAACTGATGGAGCCACCCCAGATCGTCGCGATCCAGCTAAAGATCTTAACGCCTGTTGGTACCGCGATAATCATAGTAGCGATCATGAAGTACGCTTGCTGGCTGAGGCTCATGCCGACGGTGTACATGTGGTGCGCCCAGACGACGAAGCCGAGGGCCCCAATGGCAACCATAGCGTAAACCATGGGCAGGTAGCCAAAGATCGGCTTGCGCGAGAAGGTTGCAACAATGTGGCTGACGATGCCGAAGGCAGGCAGGATCACAATGTACACTTCGGGGTGACCAAAGAACCACAGGATGTGCTGGTACAACACGGGGTCGCCACCGCCTGCAGGATCAAAGAAGGTAGTCCCAAAGTTACGGTCCGTCAGCAGCATGGTGATAGCACCAGCCAGAACAGGCAGAGCCAGAAGGATCAGCCATGCAGTCACAAAGATCGACCAAGCAAACAGCGGCACTTTGTGCAGCGTCATGCCGGGGGCGCGCATGTTGAGGAAGGTTGTGATGATGTTGATCGCACCTAGGATCGAGGAGGCGCCCGATACGTGCACCGCAAAGATCGCCAGATCCATCGACATACCGCCTTCGTTCACCGACAGCGGTGGGTACAGAACCCAACCAACGCCCGAGCCCGCTTGACCGTTACCGCCCGGTGCCAACACCGACGCTACAGCCAGTGTGGTCCCTGCGAAGAACAGCCAAAACGACAGGTTGTTCAAACGTGGGAACGCCATGTCCGGTGCGCCGATGTGCAGCGGCATGAAGTAGTTCCCGAAGCCACCAAAGAGCGCGGGGATCACAACGAAGAACATCATCAAGATGCCGTGGCCTGTGATCAGCACATTCCAGAGGTGTCCGTTGGGGGTACATTCGCCAACAGCCGCCGCCGTCAGGCGCGCGCCTTCAAGGCACATGTATTGCACACCGGGATCCATGAGCTCGAGGCGCATGTAAACCGTGAATGCAACAGAGATAAAACCGGCGATGCCGG
>NZ_CEZFMW010000219.1:0-2703 GCF_982993085.1 Thalassobacter sp.
TGACGGTGGGTCCGTTTTTGATGCTGTGGGTTCTTGCGTGGTACGCAATGTCCTATAGCTACTGGCTCACGCTGATGATTTCGTTGGTAAATTCCGCGTTCTTGCTGCGGTTGTTTTGCATTCAACATGACTGCGGCCACGGTTCTTTCTTTGCAAATCGTACGGTCAACGATTGGCTTGGGCGCGTGATTGGGGTGTTTACGCTGACACCTTATGATGTGTGGCGTCGGTCGCATTCCATCCACCACAGCGCGTCGGGCAACCTTGCGCGTCGCGGGATTGGGGATGTTGCGACACTGACGGTTGCTGAGTACCGCGCGCTGCCGCCGCTGAACCGTATGATGTATCGTCTGTATCGCAACCCTGTTGTGCTGTTTTGCCTTGGGCCTGGGTACTTGTTCTTTATCCAGAACCGGCTTCCCTTGGGTCTGATGGGGCACGTCAAATATTGGATGAGCGCGATGTTGACCAATCTGGCGATTGTCGCTTGGGTTGCGCTCCTGGTGTACTTTGGTGGTCTTGTTCCAGTGGTTCTGATCTTCCTGCCGTCGACACTTTTGGCGGCGACCGCTGGGGTTTGGTTGTTTTACGTGCAGCACCAGTTTGAGACGACCCACTGGGAGGCTGAAGAAAGCTGGGACCTGCATGACGCAGCCTTGCACGGCAGTTCGCAATACATGCTGCCGCCTGTTCTACAGTGGCTTAGTGCCAACATCGGTATCCACCACGTGCATCACCTCTACAGCCGCATCCCTTTCTACAGGCTGCCAGAAGTCCTGCGTGACCACGGGGAGTTGGCCGACATCAACCGCATGACCATCCGCGAGAGCTTTGCTTGCGTGCGCCTGCACCTGTGGGATGAAAATGCCAAGCGTCTTGTGTCCTTTGCGCAAGTGCGCACAGCGGCCTAAGCAGACGTTTTGATCCGCGCGTGATCTACGCGCGCGGCTCATGCTGACAGGTGGTCCAGAGTGCGACTCACATGCCTGTGATTCTCCCGGCTTGGGCCTCAGCGTGCCGTGAACCGCCTAGATTTTCTCCTCTAGTGGTTGTATTTGCAGACAAACCCCTGCGGAACGGCAATTTTTCGGCCCTAAAATTCCATTAGGGCGTTTCGCTAACACGTCAATAATGTCTAAAGTGTTGCAGCAGGACGGGTTCTATTGATCGAACCTCGCCTGGGGTGACTTTGGGAGGACACACCACATGATACGCTCTGAGCTCATTCAAAAAATCGCAGATGAAAACCCCCATCTGTACCAACGGGACGTGGAGCGCATTGTAAACACGATCTTCGAAGAAATCATCGAAGCCATGGCTGAGGGTGATCGCGTTGAGCTTCGTGGTTTTGGTGCGTTCTCTGTGAAAAAGCGCGATGCACGTTTGGGGCGCAACCCGCGCACAGGCGACGCCGTCGAGGTTGAAGAAAAGCATGTGCCGTTTTTCAAAACCGGCAAGCTCCTGCGCGATCGTTTGAATGGACATGAGGACTAAGCTATGCGCCTGATCCGCTACGCAGTGTTGGCCGTTATCGCGATTTGCCTGTTGGTGATCGCGCTTGCGAACCGGGGGGATGTGACCCTCAACCTGCTGCCTGGCGAATTGTTGCAATTCTGGCCCTTCGCGAATTCCGTTACTGTACCGCTTTATGCGGTGATTTTTGCGGGCATCGCGATGGGCGTCCTGTTGGGCTTTGTGTGGGAGTGGGTGCGCGAGCATAAGCATCGCGCCGAAGCTTCGCGCGCCAAAAAGGAAGCCGTCAAGCTTCAACGTGAGATCAAGAAGGTCCAAAAAACCGATGGGACCACGGCGGATGATGTTCTGGCCATCGTGGACGGAACGCGCTAGGCGGGGCCATGCCAACTGACATTCGTGTAAAAATCTGCGGCTTGTGCCGCCCCGAGGACGTGACTGCCGTTGCAGAGGCAGGCGCGTCCTATGGCGGCTTTGTGTTCTTTCCCAAATCTCCGCGCAATGTCTCGATCGCACAGGCACGGGATCTGGCGCTTGGCGCGCCAGTGGGCTTGGCCAAGGTCGCCTTGGTCGTCAACGCGGATGACGCGATGCTGGATGCGATTACCGCAGAGGTGCCGTTGGATATGCTACAATTACACGGCTCCGAAAGCCCTGCGCGTGTGGCCGAGGTTAAGGCGCGCTACGGATTGCCGGTGATGAAAGCCGTAGGGGTAGGCGGTCCCGAGGATCTAGCCGCAATCGATGTTTTTGCCGAAGTGGCGGATCAGTTGTTAATCGATGCAAAGCCGCCCAAGGGTGCGGATTTGCCGGGCGGCAACGGTCTAGCGTTCGATTGGCAGCTACTCGCGGGGCGCAAATATTGGTCCGTGCCGTGGATGCTGGCCGGAGGGCTAACACCAGACAACGCAGCCAAAGCCGTCCGGCGGACCGGCACCCGGCAGCTGGATGTCTCATCCGGTGTTGAAAGCGCGCCCGGCATCAAAGACGCTGCGCAAATCGCAGCATTTGTCACGGCCGCACAGGCTTAAACGGGTCTAATCAGAGCCATAAAACGCCCGAATATTCCGGCCAGTGTCTCGCTGATCCCTTGCCCCCTCCTGCCTGCTGCCCTACACCCAATTCAACGCGCAACGGGGAGACGACCATGGCAGAAGATTTCGTGAATTCCTACTTCACCGGACCTGATGAAAATGGTCGCTTTGGCGACTTTGGGGGGCGTTTCGTATC
>NZ_CEZFMW010000220.1:0-2683 GCF_982993085.1 Thalassobacter sp.
AGCGCTGCCGCATCGGATCCAATTGAAACGCAGAGAATGCAATGTGCCTCTGGAATGTAGTTTCCTAGGGCGCAATTTTGTCGGTCTGCATACTATGAACGCAAAAGAGGAGCCTGCCCATGAGCAAGTCCAACAACGATTTTCATCCGGATGAGTACGTGGTCTATCCAGCACACGGTGTCGGCCAGATTGTGTCAATCGAAGAGCAGGAAATCGCCGGACTGACCTTGGAATTGTTCGTCATTTCGTTTGCAAAAGACAAGATGACGCTTCGCGTTCCGACCCATAAGGCGACCGAAGTGGGCATGCGTAGCCTGTCGTCACCTGATGTGGTGTCCCGCGCGATGGACACGTTGAAGGGTAAGGCGCGCGTAAAACGCGCGATGTGGTCTCGCCGTGCGCAGGAATACGAGCAAAAGATCAACTCGGGTGACCTGATCTCTATCGCGGAGGTCGTACGCGACCTGCACCGCGGTGATGATCAGCGTGAGCAAAGCTATTCGGAGCGTCAGCTATACGAAGCGGCGCTTGAGCGTTTGACGCGCGAGCTGGCTGCTGTGGATGGCATTGAGGAATCTGGCGCCCAAGAGCGTGTGGACAGTGTGCTTGTGGCCCGCGCTGCGGCCTAAACATCGATAGAATAATGGTGAAAGGCGTCCTTCTGGGCGCCTTTTTCTATTTGGCGAGGATTGCAGCGAACACCGTTAGACAGAGAAGCTCTGCGACCACTTGTGTCGCGCCGAGGACGTCGCCGGTTTGCCCACCGATCTTGGCTTTTGCGATCAAGCCTACCGCGATAGCAGAAAGTGAAACCACAGCCACCCCTATCAATGTGGCGAGAGGTCCGACGCACCCCAAAGCGATGAATGCTGCAATCATGGCTGCTATGGCAGCAGGGTGCCGCGTCGGCCGGCCGGTTGTATGCGATAAACCGGTGTCGCGCGCATGGGGTAGGGCGGTCATCAGCGCGGGCAGGGTGGCACGCGATAGTGCGGCTGCCGCCACAAGGGTAAGGGGCGCCTGCACGAGCAAAGCGCCCCAAAGCGCCCAACGCCACAAAAACGTGAGGACCAATGCGATTACACCGTAGGTTCCGATGTGGCTGTCCTTCATAATCTCGAGCCTGCGCGCGGGCGTCCATCCGCCCCAAAACCCATCAGCGGTATCAGCTAGGCCATCTTCGTGCATCGCACCCGTTATCATGACCTGCACTATCAGTCCGATCGCAATGGCAGCCATTCCAAGGCCAGCTGACAATAGTACCATGGCCGCCACAACAGACAGGCCTCCAACCACAAGGCCAACGATTGGAAAAGCCCAAGCCCATGTGGTCGATCCCGCGTTCGGAAAATGCGCTTGGATAGGTAATCGAGTGAGCAAAGCACAGGCGCGTCGGAGGTCTCCGAAGATGTCGAATGACGTCATATTAGTCTCTTTCCCTCGTGGCCCGGCGGAGATAGACCGTTTTCGTGCGGTTTCGCCCGTACTTAGCGAACGACAGCCGAGAGTCCCAGATGTTTACAACGACCGCAGAGTTTCTTGAACTTTTACGTAGCGCTCCGGGGCCTCATCCGCAGGCGCAGTTGGACGCAGCTGATCGCAACGCGCAGTTGACCAAACCTCCCGGCGCGCTTGGTCGGCTGGAGGATCTTGCTCAGTGGTACGCAGGCTGGCGCGGTGATTCGCGCCCCTCAATCGACGCAGCTCAGATCGTTGTTTTTGCGGGCAACCACGGTGTGTGTGCACAGGGCGTGAGCGCGTTTCCGTCTGAAGTGACGGCGCAAATGGTATTGAATTTTCAAGCGGGTGGGGCTGCGATCAACCAGTTGGCTAAGGCGGTTGGCGCACAGCTTGATGTCCACGCGCTAGAGCTTGACCGCCCAACCCAAGACTTCACTCAAGCTCCAGCGATGACTGAGGCTGAGTTGGTTTCGGCATTGCGCACAGGGTGGGATGCCGTGCGCCCCGAGACGGATCTTTTGGTTGCTGGTGAAATGGGCATTGGCAACACAACGTCTGCGGCGGCAATCGCCTGCGCGTTGTTTGGCAAGGAACCGGCTGCTTGGACCGGGCGCGGCACAGGTGTGGATGACGCGGGCCTAGCGGCTAAGACTGCGGCGGTTTCGGCCGGGGTTTCCCTGCATGCCGGGCGCTCGGGTTTGGACGTGTTGCAATGCCTTGGCGGGCGCGAAATTGCTGCTATGGCCGGTGCGATCGCAGCGGCGCGGAGCCGTCGTATCCCGGTGATTCTTGACGGTTTCATTTGTTGTGCCGCTGCTGCTTGCTTAGCTGCGGAAGCGCCAGACGCTTTGGTGCATTGTGTGGCGGGTCACCAGTCCGCAGAGGCTGCACATGGGGAAGTTCTAGATGCCTTGGGATTGTCGCCCTTGTTGTTGCTAAATATGCGCCTGGGCGAGGCGTCAGGGGGTGCTACGGCAATTTCCATACTGCGCGCCGCTGTTGCGTGCCATTCTGGAATGGCCACTTTCGCAGAAGCTGGCGTTGCAACGAAATAAGTTGTGTTTCGGGTCTTGCAGACGCCAATAAATGGCGTTATCGCACCCGCAGCGCCCCTATAGCTCAGCTGGTAGAGCAACTGATTTGTAATCAGTAGGTCCGCGGTTCGAGTCCGTGTGGGGGCACCATTTCAATCCGGATAAAACCCTTGGGATCATCCGCAAGC
>NZ_CEZFMW010000221.1:0-2635 GCF_982993085.1 Thalassobacter sp.
ACCTCGGACACGGCGAACAAGCCGACGATGGCCACAAGGAAATCGATCCCGTCATAGAGGTGCAAATTGCCCCCTGTCAGACGCGCCATGCCAGAGTTCGGGTCCAACCCGATCATCGCAATCATGATCCCAAGGCAGGACGCAAAGGCCGCCTTTGCTTGGTTGTTGGAGGCAATGCCCCCCAAGGTGCAGAAGGCTAACAGGTAAAGGGCGAAATACTCTGCCGGGCCGAATTGATAGGCAATCCGCGACAGCGCAGGGGCCAACAGCATCAACCCGATGGTCGACAAAAATGCCCCCACAAATGAGGCCACACCCGAGATCACCAAGGCGTCACCCGGACGGCCATTCTTGGCCATTGGGTGGCCATCCAGGCATGTCATCATCGCGGGCTCATCGCCGGGAATGTTGAGCAAGATCGAACTGATCCGGCCACCGTACATGGCGCCGTAGTATATCGACGTTAGCAGAACCAAGGCCGCGACGGCATCAAGGCCAAGCGAAAATGTGATCGGGATCATGATCGCAACGCCATTCGCGGGGCCAAGCCCCGGCAGGGCGCCCACGATCGTGCCGATGAAACAGCCCAAAACGGCCAGCATCAAAGTATAGGGCGATAGCGCAATGCCAAAGCCGAGGGAAAGATTTGCCAAAAGATCCATGCGCGCGCGCCCTTAAAACCAGCCGTGTGGGAAGCCAAACAGGCTCAGACCCAGCACGAAGCGAAACAGAACAAAAAGCCCGACCGACAGGCCCAGACCGGCTAGGATCGCGGGCACGACGCGGGGCGCGATTTGATAACTCAGGACCGCAGAAACGACCGCCGTGGGCAGCAAAAAACCCATCGGTTTGAGCGCATAGGCATAACCTACCAACGCAATTGTCGCGACCAACAGCGCGCCGAGGGAAGCAAGGCCAGGCCACTCTGGCTCACCATCGGGGCGCCAGACCATCATCGCACCGCATAGTGCTGCGCAGCTGCCCACAATCATCGGAAACGCACGCGTCCCAAGCGGGTCAGAGAAAAACGGGGCAGGAATTTGGGCAGCGGTTGCGACGTAGCCAAGGGCGCCGAGCACGACCAACGCACCAAAAATGCGGTCGCTAGCAAGCATTGGAAAAACTCCAGAGTGTCGGAGGGGGGCTGGGCGCACGAAATAATGTGCGCCCAGCATTAGAATAAGCGTGTGCTTATTGGATAATGCCGATTTCTTTGGACAGCTTGGTCACATCGGCCATGTTTTGCGCGATGAAGCTTTCAAAGTCGCTACCGATCACGGTGAACGGTGCAAGGCCATTCGCCTTCATTGCAGCTTGCCATTCGTCGGATTCGCCCACTGCTTG
Source organism: Thalassobacter sp. (assembly GCF_982993085.1). NCBI lineage: Bacteria > Pseudomonadati > Pseudomonadota > Alphaproteobacteria > Rhodobacterales > Roseobacteraceae > Thalassobacter > Thalassobacter sp. Next base: position 1,345 of record NZ_CEZFMW010000221.1, read on the forward strand.
CAGCTTGGCAACCCAGTCGTTGAAGCGCTCGTCCGAGATGTCCTTGGGCACGTACAGGCCGCGCCAGTTCACGGCAACCACGTCAAAACCTTGCTCCACCGCGGTGGGGATGTCGTCAAAACCGGGCACACGCTCGTTCGAGAGCACAGCCAGTGCGCGGACTTCGCCCGTACCTAGGAAGCCCACGATTTCGGACATATCGCCCGTCATCCCTTGGGTGAACCCACCAACTGTTTGGGTGATCGCGTCTGCGCCGCCGTCCACGCCGATGTAGCGAATTTTGGTGACGTCAGTCACGCCGCCAGCTTGGGCCACTTGCAGCACCTTCAGGTGGTCAAAGCCGCCTGCAGCGGAACCGCCGGCAAAGGCCACAGAACCGGGGTCAGCCTTCATGGCTGCGACCAGATCGCCGAGGTTTTGGAAAGGGCTATCCGCAGAGACAACGATCACACCGGGATCAGCCCCGATGGCGCCCAAAAAGCGCACTTGATCAGGTGTTGCGCCGCCGTATGCGTTTTGCGCAAGGCGCGTCGCGGTGGCTTGGCTTGCAGCCACGATCAGGTCTGCATCGTCAGTCCGCTCATTTGCGACTGTGCCATACGCCAGACCGCCGCCGCCACCGGCCATGTTGGTGATTTGTACGGGCGCATCAACAAGGCCGATGTCGTACATGATTTTGCCGATTTGACGGCAGGTAAAGTCCCAACCGCCGCCGGGGTTTGCGGGTGCAATACATTCAGCAGCCTGCGCGCTCGTTGCGGTGAATACACCGCCAGCGGACGCGGCTACGACGGCGCTCGTAAGCACCGCCTTAAAAAGACGTTTTGTCATAGTTACCTCCCAGATGATGGCGGGTGAACCCCGCCTTTTGACGTCTGGAAGGTGACTATTGATCCGGTTCTTTGTCAAGCTGTTAGCGGTAACATTTTTGCCTAAGCTTGCGCGGCGGTCACGATGATTTCGACCTTGTATTCGGGGGTGGCCAGCTTGGCTTCTCCGCAGGCACGGGCCGGTGTGTGACCTTGGGGGACCCATGCGTCCCACACGCCGTTCATTTCGGCAAAATCCGCCATATCGCTCAGCCAAATGACCACCTGCAACATGTGGGTGTTGTCCGATCCGGCCTCGGCCAAAAGGGCGTCGACCTGGGCAAGGCAACCAGCGGTCTGCTCGGCCACAGTCGCGCCTTTTGCGACCTGTCCGGCCAAGTAAACAGTGCCGTTATGGGTGACGATCTGGCTCATGCGGGGGCCGGATTGGTGACGGGTGATCATGTGCGTTTCTCCTGTTG
>NZ_CEZFMW010000222.1:0-2579 GCF_982993085.1 Thalassobacter sp.
CTGCATGGGCCATCTCGACCCTGACTGTCACATCCGACCCAAGCCAGGCGGTTGTGCAGATGGGCAACGGGACAATGCTCAACAGCTTTGGCGCATTGATCTACACAACGCCCCTGCGTTGGGTGGTCATGCTCGCGCCTCTGGCGTTCTTGTTCCTCGGTTGGGGGGCCCTGATGCGGCGTGCCAACGCGGCAACAGTGCAGCTCGGCTTCTTTGCATTCGCGTCCTTTATGGGCCTTTCGCTCAGCTCAGTTTTTCTTGTGTTCACAAGCTTTTCGATCGTGCAGACATTCCTGGTAACGGCCATCGCCTTCGCAGGCCTGAGCCTGTGGGGTTACACCACCAAGAAAGACCTGTCCGGTATGGGCACCTTCCTTGTGATGGGCGTAATCGGCTTGCTGGTGGCTATGGTCATCAACATGTTCCTGCAGTCCGGCCCAATGATGATGGCAATCTCGGCCATCGGTCTGCTGATCTTTGCCGGTCTGACAGCCTATGACACACAACGCCTGAAGTCTGAGTATGTGGCACACGCCGCACACGGCGATCAGGAGTGGTTGGACAAAGCCGCATCTGACGGCGCGCTCAGCCTCTACATCAACTTCCTGAACATGTTCCAGTTCCTACTCATGTTCATGGGACAGCAAGAATAGACATTCTTCCTTGCTGACAGACATCAGGCCGCCCTTCGGGGCGGCCTTTTTCATGCAATACTATCAAGCAAGCGGCGCGCAAATCCGCCTCATGTGGACCGCAGGGAATTCAACACCACGCCCCAAGGTCATCACCACGGCAGCCACCTCCTCAAAGCCACAGCTGGCGTAGAATAGCCGCGCCGTGAGGGTGCTATAGCACTCGAACCGCGTAATCCCCTGCGCGCGGGCATCGGCACAGATACCCGTCATAAGCCGCCGCCCAAGCCCTTGCCTCACATGGCCAGGCGCGGTCACGACATGGCGGATATGGGCCGTTTCTGGGGCGCAGGCCCCGCCCCACGGGTCCGTATCGCTCCAACCACCAGCGGCCCGCAATGCGCCCTGCTCCTCCAACAGGAAATAGGTTTTTCCCGCCAAAAGCGATGGGCGTGCGCGCGTGATTGCAGGCAGCACCGCATCCAGCGTCTGGGCCGGATAATCCGGCGCCAGCAGCACAGGGTAGCTCTGCGCGAGCAATGCCGTCACACGCGGCGCATCGCTGGGCTGTGCGGGTCTGAGAGAGAGGGTCATATAGCATCCACCTTTGGCATCGAGAGGCCAGCGCAAACCAAGAGCCCGAAATAAAGGGCCAAGCGCGGAAGGTGAATTGGAACAAAAAAACCGGCCACGCAGAGGCTGCGCGACCGGCTTTGTTTTGTCAGGGTTAGGCGATCTTACTTGATCTTGCCTTCCTTGTATTCGACGTGCTTGCGCGCAACGGGGTCATACTTACGTACGACCATTTTTTCGGTCATCGTGCGCGCATTTTTCTTGGTCACGTAAAAGTGGCCAGTCCCCGCCGAGGAGTTCAGGCGGATTTTGATTGTGGTCGGCTTCGCCATGGTCAGTCTCCAGAGGATCGAGGGGCGGACACATGCCGCCCAAAAACTTGAGCCTCGCTTTTACTCGGTCGCGGGGGGCTGTCAACCGCAAAGCGCGCAGTTCCGCCCGTTTGCGCGCTATTGACTGCGAACGACCGCCAGAAGCGCGTCAACATGACCATCAGGCGCCATCAGCGGCGACAAAGTGATCGCACAGCGGAACTCTGGAGCGTTCAAATAGCCCAAAGTCGACTCGTAGCGCGCGGGCACACCACTCTTGGCTTGGCCCAATGCGGCCCAAACCTCAGCTCGTGTGTCAGATGGCCAGAGCGTCACCCAGCTGAGCCCCGCAATCTCATCGCTGCGATCAAATCCAAGAATCGCAAGGCCGTTAGGGTTCATGTACTCGATCACCCCACCCGCCGAGAGCAACGAAACCGAGTCCGGGCTATTTCGGAAAAACGCGAGGGTGAAGGACGGACCAAACCGACGGATACGTTCCAGCGCCTCTTGTGCGCTGCTTGGCGCAACTTGCCATGGGCTCTGCGCATCTGGGGGCTCGATGTCACTCATAGACGTACCCTTCTACCCACAGGATATGCGGGTAAAGAACTGTAGCCACAGCGTGTAAATTCAATCAACCCCAGGGGACGCAAGGGAAACTTACCTTCCTCTTGGTGCTAAAGAGCGGAAAATGCGCGGAGGGCCTATAAGCCGGATTCTGTCTAAGGGTCGCAAGGACCCTCGAGATGACCATTCCTCTTGACCTCAGATTGCTCTGACGCCTCTAGCTGCCAACCCGAACCTGCTGGGGCCAAGGGGCCCCGCCGAGTTGCCTCGGCGCGCGGTTCCTATTTGGCATTGCTCCCAGTGGGGCTTGCCATGCCCGCCCTGTTACCAGCGCGGCGGTGGGCTCTTACTCCACCGTTTCACCCTTACCCGAGCACGCTCGGGCGGTCTATTTTCTGTGGCGCTTTCCGTCGGATTGCTCCGCCCGGGCGTTACCCGGCACCGTTTCCTTGTGGAGTCCGGACTTTCCTCGGCACGTCTTGCACGCAAAATC
>NZ_CEZFMW010000223.1:0-2529 GCF_982993085.1 Thalassobacter sp.
AGGTTCCCACAAAGCGGACTTTAGCCGCAATACAGCAATTCGGGAGTCTGGGCTCAAAGCCGCTGTTCGCCGCAGCATGCCTGAAGGTCGGCTTTGGGCCAAAAGCGATTATCTTACCTTTGGTAGAACGATTATTCATGTCAACGCCATGTCAACGAGCGTACGTCATTTTTTGAGTGTGAGACACGGTGGGTGTGGGCCGATGTCAGCGAGTTTCAGGGCCGAAAACTTGTGAATTCAAAGGCTTGCCGCCTATGTCTTTGAAATTTATAAATTATTGGAATCGTTGAATAATGGGCTCATAACCTGAAGGTCGTAGGTTCAAATCCTACTCCCGCAACCAAATTAATACGCCAAATCAAATGCTTAGAGCCCGACTTAATCAGTCGGGCTTTATGCGTTTATTCCATGTCAACGCCATGTCAACGTTTGGCGAGTCGCAGCCCCTGAAAAGCCGTAATCAACGATAATCAGCTGCTTTCAGTGACGGCAGGTGACAATCGCGTATACTGAAGCGGATTGGCTCGGCCAGCTGATGACGGCAATCGTGACCACCCCCAGCCTATTCTCCGCAGAGAATGCGGAGAATAGATCAGATAATTTCCGCACAGCACGCCTACTCTATCCAGGAAAGTTGGCTAGAACTGAAATGTGAAAAGTTCACTGTGAGGGCGAGAGTCAGCTGTTGATCTCAGTCTCAAACGCTTCGATCGTAGCGAGGATTTCATCGAACTTTGGTGCGTCACCGATGATCATTTCCCGCATTCCGGCGTAGTCTTTTCTGAGCGCGGTGGCGAGGTTGGCGTTCGGCACCAAGCGCAAGGAGCCGGGCTTGGCATCATCGTAGTTTGCCCAGGCGGATTTGAAAAATACCGATTTGTGATGTGCGACTTCGGTCAGCAAATCTAGCTTTCCGAGGGCACGTTTTTTGGCTTCATGCCCAATCAGCTGGGCCATATCGTAGTAATGGCGGGACATGCGATCTCCGAGGGGTTTGCTCGCATCTTGATGAAAGAGCATATGCAAAATGGTCGCTTTCTCCCAGAACGTGCGCTCGACCCCTAACACTTTCACCCCGACCAGACCGTCTGCCAGAAGATCCGGAAAAGCCTGATGCAGGTATGGCGCAATGTCGATCTGCTCGGCAGGCAGTTGGACGCCACGAGCACCGAACTCAAAGCGTACAACCGGTTTGACATAGCCCACATCGCTTTCTGCCAATGTAGGATAGGCAAAGAGAATGGTCTGCGGGTCGGTTGCATCAACCGACAGGGTGAAGCTTTGTTCTAGATGGGAGCCAAAAGCAGTTTGAATTTGGGCCAGAAGTTGGCCTCCGACGGCTTCTTTCGCCGCTTCCTCCAGTTCCTGAAGCAACCTTTTCTGTTTCTTGCCTTTCAGGCCTGGGCCTTCTGGATCGCGGTCGCCTACAAACCCGAGTTGTTCGCGGTCTATTGAGAGGTCTACATCCTCGGAGAAGCGGTGGATCACGTCATAAGCTTTGGACAGGGAGGTTCCGCCCTTAAAGATCAACTGCTTGCCAAAAGATGGCAGTGCAAAGAGCTGCTTTAGGGACCAGCAAACCCAGAAATCTTTTTCGACGATTGCCTTCGACATTCCAAGCTGCGCTGCAGTTTCTTGAAAGGCTTCATCTCTGAGCTCAGGCGCGTCGTTGGCAAAATTTTCCATGCTCAAGCGTGTGAAACAATCTGTCGGACAATGGGGTGCATCCATGCAGGAGCGTGGATGCTTTGCTTTGCCAAGAGCTTCCGATCATTGTCATCCAGTGCGCGTGCAAGCCGGTCGACGATTTGACCGTCCACACGGTCCTTGCCGACATAACGCAACGCTTGGAAGACGACCCCAGTCTTATGTCCTGCACCGACTAATGTTTTTGGGGATGCATTGCGAAACTGGATGACCTGCCGTCCGACTTTCTTGGTACGGGTCGGGCCGTCGGTCATATAGGTCGGCTTGGATGGCACCTGAGTGGTAAGACCCAGTTGATTGGCGGCCATCGAAGGAGACGGCTGCAAGATCTGGCCGTCCTTTCGTGCGACAGCCTTGGCTATGTCATCGGCGGAAGGCGAGAGAAATCCGAAGCGGGGGCTCTTCTTCGGGTAGTCATACAGCCCCCGCGTCAGCCGCCGGATCACACCTTGATCCGCAAGGCGTGACAGGGCCTGATCCACGCTTGCGCGGGACCCAATATCGAGAAAATCGCTGGGCGCGAAGATGGCCCCGCGATCTTTGTCAATGATCCGTTGTTTGATGCTTGAAGTGATCATGCTTGTGCCTCTTGTCAGAAAATACAATAAGTTTTTCTGAAGATCAATAGGCGACAGGGCACCCCCCCGAGGCATCGCTTGCATCGATGGAGTCAGAGGGCCTTAGCTATGAGCCGCGCGACTGACCGCACGGGCTAGCCAGGTTGGAAACTGTGGTGCTGCTGCGACCAATTCGGAAAACGACGCGCTTGGGATTTTACGCTTGAGCGTCTTCAGTGCGCCTTCGGCCTGTTCAGGGCCCAAC
>NZ_CEZFMW010000224.1:0-2370 GCF_982993085.1 Thalassobacter sp.
GGGCTTGTTGGCTCAATCCTCCCGGCAGAATAGGTCGTATACAACTTCCATGATCTGTTTGGGGCGATCATCTGTCAACCTGTAGTAGATCGCTTTGCCGTCACGGCGCGGGGTCACAAGCCCCTCTAGGCGCAGGCGCGACAGTTGTTGTGACACGGCCGCTTGGCGCGCGGAAAGCAATTCCTCTAGCTCCGTTACAGACTTTTCCCCCGATGCCAAATGGCACAGGATCATCAGACGGCCCTCATGGCTGATCGCTTTCAGAAAGTTGGACGCGCGCTGGGCGTTGTCCATCATCCGTTCCATATCGTCCGGGCAGGTGTTCGCGTCAAAGACGGGCAGGCGCGAGGCTTGGCTCGCAGAGGTGTCGGCTTGGCTTGTCATGTTGGGTGTCATAGTCGATCAGCCCGCCTCGTCAAAAGGGATATTTGCACGATCAAACAATTTGCCGAGCAATCCCCAGAAAAAATCTTCACCCGGATAGCCTTCGATCCGGCCAACCTCAACGCCGTCTTGGACCAAGATAAAGGTCGGCGTAAAGCTGACGCGCCGCACGAATGCCACGTCTGGGGTGTCGCCGCGTAGGTCAAAGCGCACCAGTGGTGCGGTGCGGCCCTCGGGCGTTTTGGGGTAGATGTGAGAGATTTCCTCATTCCATTGCGCGCACCAATAGCAGCCGTGTTCCTCGGCCATGAACAGCCGGACATCGGCTGCAACGGTTTGTGGCAGCAAAGTAAAAAGCAAAAAGGCCAATGGTTTGAGCATGGGGTGCGCGGCTCTTATTGACGAAAATCTCCAGCTTATCATAATCTAATGTTTGAATATCACAAGGCAAGGACCCCTGCGGCATGTTCGATGTTACCCTTTTCGGCGCGCTGATCGCAGGCCTGCTGTCGTTTTTGTCGCCCTGCATTTTGCCGATTGTCCCATTTTATCTGAGCTACCTTGCCGGCGTCGGTATGAACCAGATTTCGGCCCAAGCAGAAGTGTCGCGCGCGGTGCGTATCCGCGCGGTCTTGGCGGCGTGTTGCTTTGCGTTGGGGGTGATCACAGTCTTTGTAGGTCTAGGTGCGACCGCGACCGTTTTTGGTGGGATGGTGCGTGAATACTTTGACGTTCTGCGGTGGGTCGCGGCGGCGATTATCATCGCGATGGGGCTGCATTTCCTAGGCGTTATGCGTATCGGCGTGCTTTACCGGCAGTTCCGCGCGGACGCGGGCAGCACATCGAACGTCAGCTTTGTAGGAGCCTACGTGATCGGGCTGGCATTTGCTTTTGGTTGGACGCCATGCGTTGGCCCGGTTCTGGCCGCGATCCTGTTCACGGCAGCGGGGCAAGACACCGCAGGGCAGGGGGCGTGGCTGCTGTTCACCTATGGGCTTGGTATGACGCTGCCCTTCATTGCTGCTGCTCTGTTTATCGGACCGTTCATGGCATGGATGGCCCGGTTTCGGCGGCACCTTGGCTTGATGGAAAAGCTCATGGGAGCCTTTCTGATCCTGTTCGGCGTTCTGATCGCCACCAACTCTATCAACATTATTGCGAATTGGATGCTGGTGCATATCCCGTGGTTTGGCACGCTGGGTTGATGCGCTCTGAAGCCATTAAGTAGGAGAAAGCCTATGAAATATTTGATAACATTGATTTGGACCTGCGTTTTTGTCACGTCCACGTTTGCGGCAAACATCGGTGATGATGGCCTGCACAAAGCCCCTTGGATGCGGGATACGTTCAAGGATCTGAACGAGGACCTTGCCGAAGCCACGGCAGAGGGCAAACGCTTGATGATCTTGGTTGAGCAACGCGGCTGCATTTATTGCAAGAAGATGCACGAAGAGGTCTTTGTTGTGCCCGAGGTTGCTGACTACATCGAAGAGCATTTCTTTGTGGTGCAAATTAACATGTTCGGCGATGTTGAAGTGACCGATTTTGACGGCACCACATTGCCGGAAAAGGACATGGTCAAACGGTGGGGCGCTCTGTTCACCCCAAGTCTCTATTTCTTTCCCCAAGCGATTGAAGACCCCATGTCTGCGCCACAAGCTGCGGTTGTTCACATGCCGGGCGCGTTTGGGCGGTGGACGACGCTTAATCTTTTGACTTGGGTTGTTGAGCAAGGCTACGCCGGAGATGAGCCCTTTCAAAAATACCATGCCCGAAAATTTGCTGAGCAAAATTAAGGGTTTTCTGCGGGCGCGAAAAGAATATTGCGATAGTTTCTGCGTAGGCGAAACAAATAGAAAAATTCAAGTTATTGAATTTAATATTGCGTTGCGTCCATTGTATCCCGTAGTGTGCAACCTATAAGGGCAATGAATCGACCTAGGGAGGACGCATGAAAATTGCATTTCTGGCCGCAGCGGCCATCGC
>NZ_CEZFMW010000225.1:0-2312 GCF_982993085.1 Thalassobacter sp.
ATGTTGGCGTATTTGCGGGGTGAATCGCTTGACAGCCCCCCGCAGAGAGCCTAGTACCGCGCGAACCGCGGGGCCATCAGGCCCCTGCTTTCTATCTGAATTGTATATAAACTGAGGTTGGGCCATGTCGCGCGTCTGTGAACTCTCCGGTAAAGGGCCGATGTCTGGCAACAACGTCAGCCACGCCAACAACAAAACAAAGCGTCGGTTTCTGCCGAACTTGAACGACGTAACGCTCCAGTCCGAGACACTCGGTCGTGGCGTCAAGTTGCGCATCTCGGCTTCTGCCCTGCGCACCGTCGATCACCGTGGTGGCCTTGATGCCTACCTCGCAAAAGCCAAGGACGTTGAACTGTCCGACAAAGCGCTGAAGATCAAAAAAGAGATCGCAAAAGCTTCTGCCTAAGAGAGCCTGCGATTGTTGCAAGAGCCTCGGGGTTGCCCGGGGCTTTTTGCATTTTGGCACTGCGCGTTGTGGGAAGGGCTAGGCCATAAGGCCTCTAGCCACAGCGCCGATCAGCAAGTGACGCAAAATCGCGCCATCGCTGCCAGAGCCTCTCATCACTTGTTCGGTTTGATTGCCGGGTGTCTTGGGCCAACTGCGGATCCGCGAAGAACTGCGCCGTGCGTCGCTGTTCGTTGCGTCGCAACGAGGTATCAGCCACCCCTTGAATGCATGCACATAGGGCACGGCTAGCTGCGGCACGATCAGATTGAAGGCAGGCGCGTTCGATAGGACCTGCAAACGTGAGAGAGGGTAGGGCCGCTAGGCACGCGGCAAGTATCCAAGATTTCATCATAGCCTCATACCGCATCGACCCTGTTATCGGGGCCTATGCGGAAATGATGTCAGAAACCTTAATTTGGCTCAACATCTGCGGTACAAATGGATCTGTACCGCAGATGTGCCGATTGCTACGCGGCGGTTTTACTGCGACCGCCACCGGATGGGCGTTTGTTGCGGCGTGGACCGCCAGGCTTGCCCTGTGGTTTGGGTTTGCCAGCTTTGGGCGCACCGCCTTTGGCTGGACCGCGGCCTTGACCGCCGGGACCACCACGGCGCCCACCGCCACTGCGGCCCGAAGGCTTCGCAGCATCCCCATGTGAGGGTTCCCAGCGGCGACCAGAGGCCACGGGGATGTCCAGTTTGATGACCTTTTCAATGTCTTTCAGGCAGCCGATCTCATCGGGGGCACAGAATGCAATAGCCGCCCCATCACGCCCAGCCCGTGCAGTACGACCGATGCGGTGAACATAGTTTTCGGCCACGTTTGGCAGATCAAAGTTATAGACATGCCGCACGCCGGGAATGTCGAGACCACGGGCCGCCACATCGGTGGCCACCATGATCATGGCTTCTTCGGCCTTGAATGCCTCAAGCGCGCGGGTACGTTGCCCTTGGGATTTGTTGCCGTGCACCGAAACAGCCGTAAAGCCCGCGTTCACGAGGCTTTTCATCAGTTTCTCTGCACCGTGCTTGGTGCGGGAAAACACGAGCGCGAGTTCCTTGCGGTGTTCACCCAACAACTCGATCAGGAGTTTGGATTTCTCAGCCTGCGCAATGAAGTGAATTTTCTGGGTCACTTTGTCGGCGGTCTTGCCGGGGGGCGAAACCTGCACGCGAACAGGGTTTGTCAGGTACTTGCCTGCAATTTCTTCCATTTGTTTGGGCATCGTCGCCGAAAACAGCATGGTTTGACGTTGCGCGGGCAGCAGAGACGCGATTTTGCGTAGCGCGTGGATAAAGCCCAGATCAAGCATCTGATCGGCTTCGTCCAGTACTAGGAACTGAGTTTCATCGAGGCGCATGGCTTTGCGATCTAGCAGATCGAGCAGGCGACCAGGAGTGGCGACCAGTAGGTCCGCGCCACGCTCTAGGCGTTTGACCTGCGGGCCAAGGCCGACGCCGCCCACAACCAGCTGCACCTTCAGGTGTGACCCTTCGGTGTAGGCGCGCAGGTTATCGGTGATCTGTTTTGCCAGCTCACGGGTGGGTGCGAGGATCAGGCCGCGCACGGTTTTGGCCTCAGGCTTGGTGCCCGCCGTCAAAAGTGCGTGGATCATCGGCAGGCCAAAGGCCGCCGTTTTGCCGGTGCCGGTCTGCGCGAGGCCCATAACATCCTTGCCGTTCATGGCATGAGGGATGGCTTGGGTTTGAATGGGGGTTGGCTGTGTGAGGCCTTGATCAGCCAGCGCACGTGTGAGGCGGGGCGCAAGGCCCAGCATGTCGAAATCCATCAACGGTATCCTTAGATGTCGGACGTCTTCTCCGACACCGAGCGCCACATGGCACTCTCGGGAGACGTGATTGA
>NZ_CEZFMW010000226.1:0-2312 GCF_982993085.1 Thalassobacter sp.
ATTTATTTTTGGTTGCGGGAGTAGGATTTGAACCTACGACCTTCAGGTTATGAGCCCATTATTAAATGATTTCAAGAACTTAATAAATTCAATCACATAGGCGACAAGCCTTTGAATTCACAAATTTTCAGCCCTGAAACTCGCTGACATTGGCCCACATCCGTCGTGCCTCACACTCAAAAAATGACGTACGCTCGTTGACATGGCGTTGACATGGATTATCGACCGATGAACCGGAAGATAATCGTTTTCTACTCTTGGGCTGAGCCGCTCCGCGGCATTGGAGCGTTTGGCTTGTGTCGTGGCCTGAGTAAAGCGTTGCGCTTTTTTCGATCTCATCGACCTGTCTGACGATTGGGGCCTTCTCAATCATCAGTCAGGAGGTTCCCATGACATAGTAGAGAGTAAGCCCGCTGCGTCAGCGGAGGATCGAAGACATGCGTATTCGGGGCATGGGCGACAAAGCTCTCAGTCTAATTTGAATCTAAACAAACGATTTCAATGCCATAGCCTTGAGATCGCGCGTGGGACCAAGGCCGCAGGCCGCCCGCAAGATCGTCAGCCCGCCGATACTGGCAGTCGATCGTGCGGGCTATTCAAGTAACTGGAACCAAACGAATAGTTTTGGCCAAGGATAGATCCAATGCAGACGCCAACCTCACCCACTTTCGCCACACCATATCTATCGCATCCCAGGCGCCTTCTGAGAGGTACAGGAAACATCAATGTTGAGTAGCAACTGCCAATTGTGGAATCGCCCGAGCGGGAATAGCATTGACCCGTGGAATACTTGCAGCTGATCTTTAAAAAGGCATTCGCTCGGGCTTGGACCGTATATGGGGTGATTTCGGCCGTCTTAGCGACACTCGCCGCCGCAGTTTGGGGAGATAATGCACCCACTCAATACATCGCGTCGTTTATCATGGCCGCCGTTTCAATCATCTTATTAACTAACCTGTTATTTTTAGCACCCTACAAATTATGGGTAGAAGAACGCGCCAAGCGAGAGGCACTTGAAAAGCCCGACGTCGACTCGCTCAAGACCAGGCGCAATCAGCTATTCGAAGCATCTTCCGGTCTACTGACCTCGACCAAAGCGATTTTCCACGAATGGTCGGTTTCTGATGTACACAAACGTGGATATTTGACCAGAGATTACCACGCGAAGCACTTCAGAATGTCAAGTCTAGCAGACAATTTCTTGCACGAAGATGATATCTATCGAGCCGCGCAAGACGCCATGAACCGATGCAATATTGCGAAGGTCGATGCAACTGAGGGCTTACCCAATCACAATGCCCTGCAAGAGGCACATGAGTTCACGAAAATCCTACTTCTTTTATTAAACGCAGATAGCTAACGGGTGCGATTAAACATTACCAATTTGCGAATTCGCCGCAAATGCTCTTGTTTAGCGCCACTAATCAGCCTTCGATGATTATGAGGATGTCCCTTTCAGGCTCACTCAAGCCACCGAACCAGCGCGATGGCCTCAATATTCTGACTGCACATTATGTATAAAAGGTCAGGCGTGCCCCCCTCCGCTAATTTCGTTACCATCGGCGTTGCCACTGCTAAAAACAGATACCCATTTCACTGCGATCTCTGCACCATCGCGTAGGATTGGCGCAAGGAACGCACCCGCTTCATCAACCAAGCCATCTGCAGCGTCCCCAACGACCTTTTTCCCCAGTGTCTTTAGCGAAGACTTGACCACGTTTTTGAAAGAGGGGGCTTCGGGCGCTCCGGCGGCGACAAGTGCGGCCTTGACGTCATCCTGACGATCCTCCGGAAGCAGATCGGCAACTAAATCAGCAACGGCATCCAAGGGGAGCCGGATGAGTGCCGCGTTGAACGAGCTGTCTGATATATGACCAGCCTTGCGAACTCTCTCCTTGAGACTCGCGTTGACCATTGGGTCCTCGACCTCAAGTATAAAATATTTGTCAGCGTCGTGATGAAAGCGCGCATCACACAAAGCCTCGACCACCTTTGAATTTAACAATTCTGGGTTCTCGTCAAACTTCCGTATCGCGGAATCAAACAGCAGTTGCGAGGCCTTCGCACGTGTGATCCGGAGGTCTGTCATCAGGTCGTAGACCGATGCGTCTTCGGGTAGTAGACCAAGTGTTCGCATCACCTCGAAGATAAGGATGTCAGTCTCTCGCTTTGGCAACGCACCGAATGCAGGTTGGGTATACCGCGTAAGAATGCCGATTAGCGCCTCTCGTGAGTCGTCTGCGCTGTTGGCTTCTATGAATGTCCTGATGTCCAAATCATCAATCCTTTCTAGTGTTTTTCAATTGGTTGGG
>NZ_CEZFMW010000227.1:0-2193 GCF_982993085.1 Thalassobacter sp.
AATTCCGCCATCTGGGCGCAATCACATCGTGTGGGCGGAGTATGCTTGCTGAGCGAAGGTGTCAACGAGATTCGCCAAGGTTTCTGCAAAAACCTGCCAGCCGTTCAATATGACCCGCGACCCCTTGCGCCTTGCTCGTTACAAGGGCTGCGGATATGTCCAACATGAACGACCAGAGCGAGAGTTTTATCATCATGTCCAAGCTTGTGACAATCTTCGGCGGGTCCGGCTTTGTCGGACGCTACATCGCACAGCGTCTTGCCAAAGAGGGTTGGCGTGTGCGCGTTGCAGTCCGTCGCCCGAATGAGGCGATGTTCGTAAAGCCGTACGGCGCTGTTGGTCAGGTAGAGCCGATCCTTGCGAATGTGCGGGATGATGCCTCTGTGGCGGCTGCGGTTCAGGGCGCGGATGCGGTGGTGAACTGTGTCGGTATTCTTAGCGAAGCTGGTAAGAACAAGTTTGACGCTGTTCAGCATGAGGGCGCTGCGCGTGTGGCGCGGTGTGCGGCTGAGGCAGGCGCCACCACTTTCGTACAGATTTCAGCCATTGGGGCGAATGAACGTTCCAAGAGCGGCTATGCCGAGAGCAAGGGCAAGGGTGAGGCTGGTGTTCTGGCTCATTTCCCCAATGCCGTAATTCTGCGCCCTTCGATTATTTTCGGAACCGAGGATCAGTTTTTTAACCGCTTTGCGACGATGGCGCGGTTCCTACCGATCCTACCGGTCGTGGGTCCACAGTCGAAATTCCAACCGGTCTACGTGGACGATGTCGCCGCCGCCGCCGTCAAGGGTGTGACAGGTGCGGCTAAGCCCGGCATCTATGAACTGGGTGGCCCCGATGTTGAAAGCTTCAAACAGTTGATGGAGCGGATGCTAAAGGTTGTGCGCCGCCGCGCTCTGATCCTAACGGTGCCGTTCTTTGCGGCCCGGATCATGGCGGCTGTGCTCGACTTCTTGCAAATCATCTCACTCGGGCTGTTCACTAATTCGCAGATCACACGGGATCAGGTGAAGCAGTTGGCAAATGACAACGTCGTTTCACCCGATGCGATGTCATTCGCTGATCTGGGGATAGAGCCGACGGATATGGATGCCGTGCTGGAAACCTATCTTTGGCAGTTCCGGCCCAACGGCCAATACGCAGAAATCATGGATAGCGCCAAGCAGCTGCGCGGCGACGACTAGGAATAAGCGACTGCCAGTAGGACGATGCCCAACAGCACGCGGTAAATCACATATGGCGTAAAGCTGACGGACCGTAAGAGCCGCATCATCAGGCTAAGCGCCAAGAGCGCGGACAAAAATGCAAAGACGGCGGCAATGGCGCCGTCTTTTGCTGTTTGGAGGTCCGCATCCGCCGCGACTTCAAGCCCGACAAGTGTGCCGGAGGCAATAATCGTTGGTATCGACATTAACATAGCGATCCGTGCCGCGCCTTCGCGGTCATAACCCAACAGTCGAGCGCCAGTTATGCACGCACCTGACCGCGACGTGCCGGGGATCAGCGCGACGGCCTGCCACAAGCCCAACGTCCATGCGTGTTTTAGTGTCCAGCTGCCTGCGGGTCGCGTTGTTGGACCCTTTTGATCCGCCCAATACAGCACGATCCCGAATATCAGCATTGTCCAACCGATTACGGCGACGGAACGCATCGCGTTATCTAATCCTGTCAGCTTTAAGATGAGACCGGCTAGGATCACGGGGATCGTCGCGATGATCAGGCACATCGCCAAATTGGCCTCAGCCGTTTTTTCGGCCCGTGCAAGATGGGTCATACCTAAGGCGGCGCGTTTTACGTCTGCTAGAAAATAGGTGACGACCGCAGCCAAGGTGCCAACATGGACGGCGACATCGATGGCCTGACCTTGATCCTTCAGGCCCGTTAACTGTGGCAGCAGCACCAAATGCCCACTGGATGAAACCGGCAGGAATTCTGTGATTCCCTGGATTATTGCGATCAGAAAGAGGTGAAATAGGGGCATAAGGGTGTATAGGTCAGTATTGCTTACTTAAAAATGGAGAATATGAGACGTTTTTCGGGGCGCGCAGATGAAATACTTATAAATAGGTCACTAGTTCTGACTTTTCTTTGATGGGCGGCTCGCATATAGCGATGCTTCAGGCAGATGTGAGGAGGCTCCCCATGGCGACCCAGAAGATGTTGAAGTTTGTGACGCTGGATCGGGCGACTCCG
>NZ_CEZFMW010000228.1:0-2076 GCF_982993085.1 Thalassobacter sp.
TGTCCCGTTTGAACGAGAATATCCACAAGATGGAGGAGCTGTCCAAGCGTTTGGCGGTTGCTTTGTCGGCGCGGCAAAACTCTGATCAAGGGCTGCAAGGGCCGGGCAATGATGTCTATGTCAAGGCTGCTGCGGCCTATATGGCCGAGATGATGACAAACCCCGGCAAGTTGATTGAACGGCAGGTGAATTTCTGGGGTCAAAGCCTGAAACATGCCGTTGAGGCGCAGACCGCATTGTCTGAGGGCACGCCCAAAGCCCCTCAAGATGAGCAGCCGGCGGATCGGCGGTTTTCGAACCCTTTGTGGTCCTCGCACCCGTATTTTAACTTTGTAAAACAGCAATATCAGATCAGTTCGCAAACGATTTCGGATATCGTGCGTGACCTTGAGGGGCTGGATCCAGCGGACAAAACACGGGTTGAGTTTTTTAGCCAACAGATCATTGATCTGTTTTCGCCCACCAACTTTCTGGCCACAAACCCCGATGCGCTGGAACGTGCGGTGGAAACCGAGGGCGACTCACTTGTGAAGGGGCTTGAGAACCTTGTGGCTGATATCGAGGCCAACAATGGCGATTGGCTCGTCAGCCTTGCGGATCGTAAGGCGTTTGAGGTTGGCAAAAACATCGGCGCGACCGCAGGGTCGGTGGTGTTCCGCAACAAGATGTTCGAACTGATCCAATACGCGCCCACAACGGACGAAGTGCAGCGCACGCCGCTTATCCTGTTCCCGCCGTGGATCAACAAATTCTATGTGCTGGACCTGAAAGAACGGAATTCGCTGATCAAATGGATCGTGGATCAGGGTTACACGCTGTTTGTGGTGTCGTGGGTGAACCCCGATGAGACCTATGCTGACGTCAGTATGGAAGACTATATTGAGCACGGCTATCTGACCGCAGTTGATGTGGTCAAAGAGATCACGGGCGAAAAAGAGGTCAACGCGGTCGGATATTGTATCGCGGGCACGACGCTTTCGTTGACGTTGTCGTTGATGAAAAAACGCGGCGATACGTCGATCAAATCTGCCACGCTGTTTACCACGATGACGGATTTCTCGGACCCCGGTGAGATGGGTGTTTTCTTGAATGACGACTTTCTGGGCGGGATTGAGCGGGAGGCCACAAAGCGCGGCTATCTCAGCAAATTTTTTATGTCCCGTACGTTTAGCTACCTTCGGTCTAATGATCTGGTCTATGGCCCCGCGATCAAAAGCTACATGCTGGGTGAGGCGCCGCCCGCCTTTGATCTGCTGTACTGGAACGGTGACGGCACGAACTTGCCGGGCAAGATGGTGGTGCAATATTTGCGCGATCTGTGTACTGGCAACCGTCTGGCCGAAGGAACGATCGAATACTTCGGTGAGACGCTTTCCTTAAAGGATGTGACCGTACCTGTCTGTGCGATTGCCTGTGAGACCGACCATATCGCGGCATGGAAATCCAGCTATGCGGGCGTTCGCCAGATGGGATCGCGCAACAAGACGTTCATCCTATCCCAATCGGGCCATATTGCGGGCATCGTGAACCCGCCCAGTAAAAACAAGTATGGCCACTATACCAACGACGGTCCGATGATTGATGATCCGGATGCTTGGTTAGCGGACGCGACCTTTAATGAAGGGTCGTGGTGGCCGCGTTGGGATGGTTGGCTCAAGAAACGGTCGGGCAAAAAAGTGTCGGCGCGCGTGCCCGGTGAGGGGCCACATAAGGTTTTGGCACCAGCGCCCGGGACATATGTAGTCGCTAAGCCTGCGGAATAACTAAGGTATTGGCTCTGCGCCGTGGCTTGTCGGTTTGTCGCATGCTGCGGTGCAGAAAAAACTTGAAATGCTGCACTGCAGCGTGTATCTATATTCCAGACACAACGAATAACCTGGGCGGTCCGGGCGCATATTCAAGGAGTAGAGATAATGGCTAACACACAAGATTTTACAAAATACATGACTGACATGATGGGTTCTTTCCCCGTTGACACCGCTGCCGTCACAGACGCGATGAAGTCGCAAACCGCAATGGCAGAAAAAATGTCCAAGCTGGCTCTGGAAGCCGCTGAGAAATCCGCTGAGATTTCCA
>NZ_CEZFMW010000229.1:0-2031 GCF_982993085.1 Thalassobacter sp.
TTATGCAAGCCAAGGGCAAACTTCGCGTTTTATCGGCTTGAAGATGCCGGTTTTCGCAGCTATTTTGCGCACTCTAGTCGGAGATCATAGAAGGATAAAACCGATAGCCCGCAGACCACACAATGCGCCCCCCGTTCGTGATACGGGACCGCGCGTGAATGACCGAATTCGTGCCACTGAAATCCGACTGATCGGCGCGGAAGGAGAAAACCTTGGCGTTGTTTCTCCCGCCAAAGCGATGTCGCTGGCTGACGAAGCCGGGCTTGATCTGGTAGAAATCTCTCCCAACGCTGTGCCCCCCGTGTGTAAAATCATGGACTTCGGCAAGTTCAAATATGAACAGCAGAAGAAAGAGGCAGAGGCCCGCAAAAAGCAAAAGATCATCGAGATCAAAGAGGTTAAGTTCCGTCCCGGCACTGATACCAATGACTACGATGTGAAAATGCGCAATGTTTACAAGTTCCTAGAGAACGGTGACAAGGTCAAGATCACGCTGCGCTTTCGCGGCCGTGAGATGGCGCACCAAAACCTGGGCCGTGAACTGCTTGAGCGTGTTGCGGGTGACGTTGACGGATTGGGCAAGGTTGAGAACATGCCCAAGATGGAGGGTCGTCAGATGGTTATGATGATCGGTCCGGTCGCTCGCTAAGGCCTGCTTCGCGCATATGACCTTGCATTTCATGCGGTCAGATATTCCAAAAGGGCGGTTTCTCCGCCCTTTTTTCATGGCTGCTCATGAGCCTAATGATGTGCCAAGGATCGCTTTTACGTATTGCCGTGTTTCGCGAAAGGGCGGCACGCCGCCGTGCTTTTCCACCGCACCAGGCCCTGCGTTGTAGGCCGCCAATGCCAATCGCCAGCTGCCGAATTTCCGATACTGCTGGGCCAAATAGCGCGCACCGCCCTCTAGGTTTTGATGCGGATCGCGCGGATTTACGCCCAAATCGCGCGCTGTTGCCGGCATCAACTGGGCCAACCCCAACGCACCTTTGTTCGATTTGGCCGATGGGTTCCAATTGCTCTCTTGCTTGACCAACCGCAGAAACAGATCCTCTGGGATGCCATGTCGGCGCGCCATTTCCCGCGCAGTAGGCAGGTATTGTGACCGCGTCGACCCGGTGTAGCGCGGTATCGCCAGAGCCGACGAGCCAAACGTCTGGGGCTGCAACCGCACCGAGTTAGAGTATTGCTTGGACAGACGTCCATCCATCAACTGCGTCTGGCTTTCAAAGATTGCCATGCGGTTCGAACTGGACGCCGTGGTTGACTGAGCGGAAACCGACATTGGCACCGCAACCGTCGCAATGATCACCCATAACAGCCGCATAATGTCCGCCCCCGCGTCCCTCGTTCCCGGCGAATATAACAATAATTCGCAACATGAAAAGACACGGGGCTTTTGCGGCTTTCCTTCCCTGCCCTCGAATGGTTTTCTGCGCCAAACGGATTCGAAAGGGAGAACGGCCATGGCAGGCTCCGTGAACAAAGTCATCATCATCGGAAATCTTGGCCGCGACCCCGAGGTCCGCAGCTTTCCCAATGGCGGTAAGGTGTGCAACCTGCGCATTGCGACCTCTGAAACTTGGAAAGACAAGAACAGCGGTGAGCGTCGTGAGAAGACCGAATGGCATTCTGTCGCGATCTTTTCTGAGCCGCTGATCCGCGTCGCAGAACAATATCTGCGCAAAGGTTCCAAGGTCTACATCGAAGGCCAGCTGGAAACGCGCAAGTGGCAGGACCAAAACGGTCAAGACAAATACAGCACTGAGGTGGCTCTGCGCCCCTACCGCTCTGAGCTAACCATGCTGGATGGTCGCGGCGAAGGCGGCGGTGGTTCCGGCGGCGGCGGTGGCTACGGTGGTGGCAGCGGCGGCGGCTATGGCGGCGGCGGCGGTGGTGACTACGGTGGCGGCTACGGTGGTGGCAGCGGCAACCAAGGTGGTGGCTTTGGCGGCGGCGGTGGTGCCTCGGACATGGATGACGAAATTCCGTTCTAAGCGGGCATGAAGTTCACCCCCTAACCTACTGAGA
>NZ_CEZFMW010000230.1:0-2000 GCF_982993085.1 Thalassobacter sp.
GCTGTCAGAACAACCCAGTCAACGGTTACGGCGCCAGATTCACTTGCAATAAAGTTTTTCAGCATTTTGATATTCCTTGGTGTAGCTCGTTTTTTTAAAAATCGTGGCGCTTGCGCCGTTCGATACATTTGTTTTGCCGATGGAACGGGGCGGCTTTAGGGCGGGCTTTAGACATATTAACGATAAATTAGGTGTTAATTTTAGGCGTTCAGTTGGGATAGGGCCGCCAAAATATAGACGGCCAAATCGTATTTATTTATAAATTACAACACTCTGAGCTGCCGTGTCCACATTTGCCTGCGCCGATAAATGATCGACCCCAGACGAAACTATGGCCGAAATGGCAAGCCCAAGACCCAAAAGGGCGGCCGTCAAAACGAGCCAATCAAGCGCCATTGCGCCGGAATCATCGGTAAAAAATGCTTTCATCATCATGTGCCTCTTTCATTGCTCTGCCTCAGGCGTCGGAAAAATCGCGGATCTTTGGTGATCCGTCTGGCCGCGCCATCCCTTAATAGGTGCGGCGAAATAAGGCACAATCGTGGCAAGCTCTGATCATTTTTCTGAAAATGAGCTCTAATCGCGGAAAATTGGCCCGATTGTTGCGATTTTGCACTGATATCGGGGTGAAACGTGCCTATCGCATTGGTCGAATCCGTCGCGTGTGGCAGGTTCCTGTTCAAGATCCCGCGTCTATTGGCGCTAAAATCAGGGACGAGCAGCTTTATGAAACGTTTGATTATCTGTCTGGGACTCACTTTGGTCCCGCAACTCGGTTGGGCCAGTGAGTGGACGTTCAAGACCGTCAGGCCCCCGGCAGTTGATGCGACCAACCGGATCAACATCCAAATCGCGCCAACCATTGCTGCCGCGCCGCCCGTCACCACGTCGATCGCGGCTCCTGTGTTGCCATCTGCGCCAACGGGAAACTTACAGCCGTGGTTCTGGGACGTCATTCCACCGTCACGGGATCATGGGCAGGCAGGCCGGTTCACCGAAGCCACGCTACACGTCAGCAACGCGCCCAAAGGGTCCGGCATCGCGGCGCCGTCCCTTCAGTTGTTGACCAAGATCGCGACAGCCCATGGGCCCGCGTTGCTGATGCAATCGGTGGGCACCCGCGTGTCGCCCGCCCTCGCGCTTGCGGTCATTGCCGTTGAAAGTGCGGGGCGCACGGATGCGGTCAGCCCGGCAGGGGCGCAAGGCCTGATGCAGTTGATCCCGGCTACCGCGGCGCGCTTTGGTGTTGAGGACAGCAAGGTCGGAAGTCAGAACATCGCAGGCGGCGTGGCCTATCTAGACTGGCTGATGCAGGAATTTGATGGCGACGTGTTGCTGGCGCTTGCGGGGTATAACGCGGGCGAGGGCGCTGTGCGGAAACACGACGGCGTGCCTCCCTTCGCAGAGACCCGCGCCTATGTGCCCAAGGTGTTGGCCGCATGGAACGTGGCACGTAATTTGTGCATGACACCGCCCGAGCTGCCCTCGGACGGGTGCGTTTTCAATTTTGCTGATCTCGCGCGCGGAAATTGAGCCGATGAAACGAAACCCGCGCGACAGGATTAGTTGACCAGCGTGGCCTCGGTCAGGCTGCGCAGTTCGTCTTCGCTGACACCATCGGCCAGCTCAACCAGCTTCAGCCCACCATCCACAACATCCAGCACACCAAGGTTGGTGATGATCCGGTCAACCACGCCCTTGCCTGTCAGGGGCAGGGTGCATTCCTTTAGCAGTTTGGATTGCCCGTGCTTGTTGGCGTGGTCCATAACCACAACCACTCGGCCCACACCGGCCACCAAATCCATCGCGCCGCCCATGCCTTTGACCAGCTTGCCGGGGATCATCCAGTTGGCGAGGTCACCGTTTTCGGCGACCTCCATCGCGCCAAGGATCGCCATTGCAATCTTGCCGCCACGGATCATGCCGAACGACTGTGCGCTGTCGAAATACGCGGTTTGCGGCAGCTCGGTGATGGTTTGCTTGCCTGCGTTGATCAGGTC